>JAUIEH010000354.1 GCA_030428405.1 Alphaproteobacteria bacterium | reverse complement strand
TGGGAGTATTTCGAATCGAGCGGCAATGTGTTCGATCCGGAAATCGCTGCGGGCATGCGTGACATCATCCTCGGCGAGGGCAACTCGACGGACCGCGCGGACGCCTATGAGCGCTTCCGCGGCCGCGCGCCCGACGTCAACGCGCTCCTGCGCGTTCGCGGCTTCCCGACCGATGAGGAAACCGAAGAAGACTCGCCCGGCGCCGGCGAGGAATAGGCTTAAAGGGGCGGGCCGGACAGACATTGTCCGGCCCGCTTTGTCCTTCGCCAATCTAAGCGCGACCTGGATGCGGCGTCAGCTGGACGGCGCCGCCAGATTACGTCGCCCGGCCACACTCCCGCTTGCTGCGCTTCGAGCGCCCCTCGTCCCGCCCCTATGTCCGCTAAGGCGCGAATGGGCTAAAGCGCTCCGGTCATGACCACACAGCCCGATCTCAGCCGGCGCGCCGTTCTGGCGCGCGCTGTTCCGCTCGTCTTTGCGAATGCGGTGACGCCGCTTGTCGGGCTGGTCGACACGTTCGTCATTTCCGCAACGGGCGACGCCGCAGCACTTGGCGGCGTCGGTCTGGGCGCGGTGATATTCTCCTTCATCGTGTTCGGCTTCTACTTCCTTCGTATGGGAACGACAGGGCTGACAGCCCAAGCGCTCGGCGCGCGCGATGAGGCCGAATTGCAGCGCACATTGGCGCGCGCGCTCATCATCGGCGCCGTCATCGGCGCGCTCGGCGCGCTCGCCGCCCCGCTGCTGATCGCCGCCGGACGCCTCGCCTTTGACGCCAGCGCCGCCGCCGAAGACGCCGCCGGCCAATATCTCTTCTGGCGGTTCATGGGCGCGCCCGCGACCCTGATGATGCTGGCGGTCCAAGGCTGGCTCATCGCACTTGGGCGCACGCGCGACGTTTTGGCGGTGAACGCGCTTTATGCGCTGACCAATGCAGGGCTCGACATCTGGTTCGTACTCGAACTGGATTGGGGCGTGGCGGGCGTCGGCGGAGCTACGACGTTGGCCGAATGGATTGCGCTGGCGGCGGGCGCCGCCATCGTCGCCCGCGCCTTGAAGCAGCGCGGCGGCCTCGCCGAAGGCGTGTTCCGCCGCGCCCAGCTTTTCGCCGCCGATCGGCTGATGCGGCTGGTGCTGGTCAATCGCGACCTGATGATCCGTTCCGCCACCTTGTTGTTCGGCATGGCGTGGTTTTCCAATCAGGGTGCGCGTCAGGGCGATGCGCCGCTCGCCGGCAATGAAGTGCTCAAGCAGCTCATCTCCGTGTCGGCGTTCGTGCTCGACGCCTTCGCCTTCATCGCAGAAGCCGAGGTCGGCGGCGCGGTCGGCGAGAAGTCGCCCCGGCGCCTGCGCCGCGCCATTCGTCTGACAACGGAGCTGGCGCTCGCCGCCGGCGTCTTGTTCCTCATCCTGTTCCTGGCGGCGGGCCCGTTCGTGATCGACGCGTTGGTGCGCGATGAAGCTGCGCGCCAGGCCGCGCGCGCCTTCCTGCCCTATTGCGCGCTCGTGCCTCTACTCGGCATGCCGGCCTGGCAGCTCGACGGCGTTTTCATCGGCGCGACGCAAGGCGCGGCCATGCGCAATGCCGGCATCGCATCCGTCGCCGCCTATATCGCGACCGATCTCCTGCTGCCGTCGAGCCTCGGCAATCACGGCGTTTGGATCGCGTTTCTGAGTTTCTATCTCTACCGCGCCGGCTTTCTCGCCGCGTTTTATCCGAGCGTTATGCGCGCCGTGCGCCGCTAGCTCAGAGATCCGCGCCGACGGCCTCTGCGACGCCCGCGAACCCATCCGATGCGAGCCTCCGCGCCAAATCGTCCTTGATCCGACGGACGAGGCCGGGACCATGATAAATCAGCGCGGTATAGACCTGCACCGCCGCCGCGCCGGCGCGAATTTTCGCATAAGCGCCAGCCCCGTCTTCAACACCGCCGACGGCGATGATCGGCGTGTCCGGCGCCAAAGCGCGACGGAAATCGCTGACCAGACGCGTTGAGCGCTCAAAAAGCGGACGACCCGACAGCCCGCCGGCTTGACCACGATGCCTGCTCTTCAGCGCTTCATCGCGCGCGATCGTCGTGTTCGAGACGATCAATCCGTCTACTGCATTCGCCGCGTTGACGACTTTAGCAATGTCCGCGACGGCTTCCTCGTCGAGATCAGGCGCGACTTTCAGAAAGACAGGCGCATTGCGGTCGCCGAGCGCTGCGCGCGTTTCAGCGACGCCGGCAAGCAGGCGCTCAAGGCTGCTTCGGTCCTGCAAGCCGCGCAGGCCCGGCGTGTTCGGCGAGGAGATATTGATCGTGAAATAGGACGCGCGACCCGCGAAGGCGTCGAGCCCGCTGAGGTAATCGGCCTGCCGATCGGTGGCGTCCTTATTGGCGCCGAGATTGACGCCGAGCACGCCGGGACGGCCGTATCGGGCGTCCAGACGGGCGCGCACGGCGTCCGCACCATCAGAATTGAAGCCGAAACGATTGATCAGCGCGCGATCTTCCGAGAGGCGAAAAAGGCGCGGCTTGGGATTGCCGGGCTGAGGCTGCGGCGTGACCGTGCCGATCTCAACAAAGCCGAAGCCCGCAGCGAAGAAGAAGTCAGGCGCGACGGCGTTCTTGTCGAGCCCCGCCGCAAGACCGATCGGATTGGGCAGCTCGAGGCCCGCCAGCTGTGTTCTCAAGATCGCAGGATCAGCTGCAGGCTTCGGCCGCAGCCATGCCGGCGCGACACGCGCAGCAAATATTCCCGCGTCATGCGCGGTCTCAGGCGGCAGAAGCCGCATGCCAGCAGTAGCTAGGTCGACAATCATGACGACAGGCATCGCCGATTCAGCGCGCAAATGCACGCTCGGCTTTCGCGCGAGTGCCACTCGCCCAAAAATTGATCGGATTGGTTGATATTCCTAGCTCCCGGGATATTGTCGACCGGGCGCGCACGGGCGCCCGGCCGGCAGGGGCGCGCGGTCATGATCACTCACGCTCAGATCTGGAACGGCGTAGACCAGCTGGCCAAGCGCCTTTCCTTGTCGCCATCAGGTCTGGCCAAGCTCGCCGGGCTCGACCCGACCGCCTTCAACAAGTCGAAGCGCTTTTCCTCTTCAGGAGAAAAGCCACGATGGCCGTCAACGGAATCCATCGCCAAGGTGTTGGAAGCGACCGGCGTGTCGTTCCCGGAATTCGCAGCCCTCGCCGCCGCGCAGACAAGCGTGCGTCGGCGTGCGCCGATGCTGGCGTTTTCGAAAGCAAGCGGTCACGGACTGTTCGACGAGACAGGGATGCCGGCCGGCGCTGAATGGTCGGAGATTGATTTTCCTGGCGCGCCGGATGGCGGCTTCTATGCACTGGCCATCACCGGCGCATCGATGGAGCCGACATATCGCGACGGCGACTTCATCATCGTGGCGCCCGGACAACCTCTGCGAGAAGGCGATCGTGTCGTTTTCAAAACGACCGACGGAAAAGTGTCGGCTTGCGCGCTGGGCCGGGCGACATCTCGACGCATAGAGTTCTTCTCACTGAACGCTTCACGCAGCATCCGCCGCATCGATGTGTCAGAAATTGCATGG
>JAUIEH010000353.1 GCA_030428405.1 Alphaproteobacteria bacterium | reverse complement strand
GGCAATGACCTCGTCAGTGTTTTTCAGCGCAGCAAGGCCGCGCGCGAAGCGCAGCTGCACGTTAAACCGGTCGGAGACGCCGAACTATTCGCGCTCGACCGCCTCGCCCAACTCAACGTCAAGCGCGGTGAACAATATTTCCGCTTCATGGCCGCGGCCTTTGTCAGCGTGCCGATCGGCGCCTTACTCGCGCTCAACGAGCTTTACCCGGATCTTTTGACGCGCTTTCAGGCGGACCTGGCTGACGCCATCATCGCCATATTGAGCGTGTGGGTCGTCTTCGTCGCACTGCAGTTTGCGAGCGTCTGGCGCATGCGCCACATCGCGCTGGTCATTGCTTTGGAGCTGATAGAGCGCGGCAGTCCGGGCGCAGGGGCGGGCATATTCTCAGAAGGCGACGAAAACGAAACGCCGTCCGTTAGCGGATTTAACGCCGGATGATCCTGCACGGCCTGTTTCTCTGGCTCGACTTCGCCGGCATTTTCGTCTTCGCATTTTCCGGCGGCATGACGGCGGCGCGCAAGGATCTCGACCCGTTCGGCGCGGTCATCATCGGCGCAGTGACCGGCATGGGCGGCGGCACGCTGCGCGACATCCTGCTTGGCGAAACGCCGGTCTATTGGGTGCAGACGCCGGCTTATCTCGGCGTCGCCGCCGCCGGCGCGCTGGTCGGCTATTTTCTCTCGGCCTTCATCATTGGCAGGCGCATGTCCGCGCTCGTTTGGTCGGACGCCGTGGGCCTGGGCGTTTTCGCCATGATCGGCGCGCAGGCCGGATTGAACGCCGAGGCCCATTGGTCCATCGCCATTCTGACCGGCGTTATGAGCGCGGCCTTTGGCGGGCTGGTGCGCGACGTCATCGTCAATGACGTGCCGCTCGTGCTGCGCGAGGAGGTCTACGCGCTCGCAGCGCTTGCAGGCGCAGGTTCCTATGTTCTGGCGCTGCATCTCGGCGCGCCCGCTGATTACGCCGCGCTCGCCGCAGCCCTGATCGGCTTCGGGGTGCGCGCATGCGCCATCAAATATAAATGGTCGCTGCCTCCAATTTCGCGCTTTCGTCCGCCGGGACAGTGACCGTGCGGCGTTTTGCCGGATAAGCTCGCCCCCACAACAAAGGGGATGACGAGATGAAGCGCGTCACATGGGTGATTTCGAGCGCACTGGCCGCAGCGGCGTTGTCTGCGTGCGCCTCGACGACGGGCGGGCAGGCGGCGAGCCCGTATGAATGCGCGCCGGGCGTGTTCGAAGCACAAGTCGCCGACGCAGCCGTCGATCGCGCTGCGGGGACCGAGCGCCTCACACGCTATTGCGTCGCTGACGGAGCATTCGAGCTCTTGGAATATCGCATGCTCACGCCCGAGGGCGTGGTCGCGATGCGCGGCGCCACTTTCGCGATTTGGGATGAGGCGGGCGGTGAAGGCCACGCGCTCTGGGCGATGGTCGGCGTGCCGGGCGCGACCTTGCTGGATCTGAGCTTTGCTGACGGCGCAATATCCGCTGAAGGTATCGGGCGCGAGGGTGACAACGCCTTTTATGAGCGTTCAACGACAAGCATTTCGGCGACGGAAGAACGCTATGTCATGGAGCGCTCCGCAGACGCGGGAGAAAGCTGGGAGCCCTATATCGACGTCACCTACGCGCTGACGGCGGAGGAGCCGGACTGGCTGGCGGAGGAATGGACGCCGGAGCTTGTTGATTATGCGCCTGAACTCGTCGGCGAGGGCGGTTTCCTCGTGCTCGACGGTTATGGCTGGGCTGATCTTCTGACCGCTGATGACGGTGAAATCGAAGGCGTTCAGTTCGCCACCATCGTGCGCGAGGGCGAAAACTGGCTGTGGCGGACGCTGACCTGGCGCGCAGGCGAAGGCGAAGCGATGGCGGAGCATGAGACCTGGCCAGGCCCCGTCGGCCCGCACCCCGAGGACGCTACGCCTCCAGAGCCTGCTCAAGATCGCTGAGGAGGTCGGCGCGGGCTTCAAGCCCCACTGAGAGACGCACAAGATTGGGCGGTGTCGTTGAGCCTTCATGCTCAATGGCGCGGCGGTGCTCGATCAGGCTTTCGGTGGCGCCGAAGCTTGTCGCGGCGATGAAAACGCGCGCCGCCGCCGTCATGCGTGCGGCCGTGTCGAAATCGCCCTTGATCAGTATTGACGCCATGCCGCCATAGACGCCGTTCATCTGTTTACGTGCAAGCGAATGGCGCGGATGGCTGACAAGCCCCGGATAGAGCACGCGCTCAATCCTGGGATGGGCTTCGAGCATTTGCGCGAGGGCGAGCGCGCTGGCCGACTGGGCCTCAACACGGACGAATAATGTCCGCAGGCTGCGAATAAGCAGCCAGGCCTCGAAGGCGCCGAGATTGGCGCCGGATATGCGCCGTTCAGCGTCGACGCGCGCCCAGAAATCATCTTTTGCTCTGGCGACGAGGACGCCCGCCAAAACATCGCCGTGCCCGGAGAGATATTTCGTCGCCGAATGCATGACGAGGTCAGCGCCAAGCGCAAGCGGTTGAGTGGCGACCGGCGTGGCGGCGGTTGAATCGACGATGAGCTTGGCGCCGGTCTGATGTGCAATCTTCGCGGCCGCCGAGATGTCAACGACGTCGAGCAGGGGATTGGCCGGCGTTTCGATCCAGATGAGGTCAGCGTCGCCGCCGTTCAGCGCCTCTGTGATGGCGTCTTCATGGGCGGGCTCGAAAAACGACAACTTGATGCGGCCGTTTTGGGCGCGCGCGCTCATCAGCGCCTGCACGCCGAAATAGCTCGATTTCTGAGCGATGACGCGGGCGTTTGGCGGCAAGGATTCGATCATGGCGGCGGCGGCGGCGAGCCCGGAAGAAAAGGCGCGCGCGTCTGCGCCGCCCTCAAGCTTGGCGATCAGCTCCTCGAAATGGCGCTGCGTCGGCGCGGAATAGCGCGCATACATATGATCGCCGCGCAGCTCGCCATCGGGACCGCGCGCGAATGTCGTCGCGGGTTGTAAGGCGGGCGCAACAGCGCCGTTGCGCGGATCTATGCCGGGATGGGCCTGAGCGGCCGCTGTGCGGCGCGGATCGTCGATGCTCACCCCAGCATCCTTGCAAGACGCGGCGCGAAATAGGTGATGACGCCGGCGCAGCCTGCGCGCTTGAATGCACACAGACTTTCCACGATTGCGCGCTCTTCCTCGATCCAGCCGTTCTTCGCCGCCGCCATGATCATCGCGTATTCGCCCGAGACCTGGAACGCGAAGGTCGGAACCTCGAACTCGCGCACGATTTCGCGGACGATGTCGAGATAAGGCATGCCCGGCTTGACCATCACCATGTCGGCGCCTTCCTCGAGATCGAGTTCGACCTCGCGCAGCGCTTCGGCGATATTGCCGGGGTCCATCTGATAGGTCTTTTTATCGCCCTGCAGCGCCGTCGCCGTGCCGATCGCTTCGCGATAGGGCCCGTAAAAGGCGGAGGCGTATTTCGCCGCATACGACATGATGGCGACGTCTGAGCAGCCGGCGTCTTCAAGCGCGTCGCGAATGGCGCCGATGCGCCCGTCCATCATGTCCGACGGCGCAACGATGTCGCAGCCGGCTT
>JAUIEH010000352.1 GCA_030428405.1 Alphaproteobacteria bacterium | reverse complement strand
TCGCGGGGAAATCGCCCGGCGCGTGATGCGCACGGCGCATCGGCTGGGCGTCGCCACGGTTGCGGTCTATTCCGATGCGGACGCGAACGCAGCTCACGTGCGCGAAGCCGGCGAGGCGGTGCGGCTCGGTCCGGCGGCGGCTGCGGAAAGCTATTTGCGCGCGGACAAGATTTTGGAGGCCGCGAAATCGACGGGCGCCGACGCCATCCATCCCGGTTACGGGTTTTTATCCGAGAACGCACAATTCGCCGAGGCCTGCGCGGGCGCGGGCATCGCTTTTATCGGCCCAGACGCCGCGGCTATTCGCGCAATGGGGCTGAAGGATGAATCCAAGCGTTTGATGGAAGAGGCCGGCGTGCCGGTGACGCCGGGCTATCACGGCGCGGATCAGGACGAGGCCACGCTCAAGGCCGCCGCCAAGGATATCGGCTATCCCGTGCTCATCAAGGCGGTCGCGGGCGGCGGCGGCAAAGGCATGCGCAAGGTCGAAAAGGCGAGCGATTTTGCCGCAGCGCTGACATCTGCGCGCCGCGAAGCGAAGAACGCTTTTGGCGATGACCGTGTGCTGATTGAAAAATTCATCTCCGGTCCGCGTCATATCGAAGTCCAGGTCTTCGGCGATACGCACGGCAATGTCATTCACCTGTTTGAGCGCGATTGCTCGCTGCAGCGCCGCCACCAAAAAGTGATCGAGGAGGCGCCCGCGCCCGGCATGACGGAGGAGGTGCGCGCCGCCATGACCAAGGCGGCGGTCACAGCGGCCAAGGCGGTGAACTACGTCAATGCGGGCACGATTGAGTTCATCGTCGACGGTTCAGGCGCTCTGCGGCCGGATGGCTTCTGGTTCATGGAGATGAACACGCGCCTGCAGGTCGAACATCCGGTGACGGAGATGGTCACGGGGCTCGACCTTGTGGAGCTGCAGCTGCGCGTGGCGGCGGGCGAGAAGCTGCCCAATCAATCCGATATCAAACTCTCCGGCCACGCCGTTGAAGCGCGTCTTTATGCGGAGGACCCGGCGAATGGGTTTTTGCCCAGCATAGGGTCGTTGAAGTCGTTCGACATTGGCGGCAATGCCCCGGTGCGCATCGATTCAGGCTTTGAGACGCAAGACGCGGTCAGCCCGCATTACGATCCGATGCTTGCGAAAATCATCGCTCATGCGCCCGAACGCGCTGAAGCGATCGAGACGCTGGCCGACGCGTTGAAGCAAAGCGAAGTATACGGTGTTTCGACCAACGCGGCGTTTCTGGCGCGCGCGCTCGAGAATGACCGTTTCCGCGCCGGCGGCTTTGACACAGGCTTCATCGATACCGAGCTGGATGCGTTGACGGCGCCGGATGAGGAGGCGCGCGCGCTTGCCCGCATCTTCGCCGGCGCAGCAGCGCTTGGTTTCGCCGAGCCTGCGCTTTCGCCGGACCCTTGGGATTTGCGTGATGGTTTCAGGGTCAATGCGCCGCCCAGTCTGCAGATCGCGCTTGCTGACGGCGAGGATGATTTTCAGGGAGGTTATCGCCGCGACGGCGCTCATATGCGTGCGCGTCTGAACGATGCCGAGGAAACGGGCTTCGAGATGGAGCTGTTCGGCGATCGCGTTTCGGGGGCGTTTGGCGAAACGTCCGCGACATTCACGCTACGGATGATTGACGATGCGATCGTCATGTTCCGCAACGGCGCCGCTTATGCCTTCACGCCGCCCCATCCCGAAGCCGCCGCCGAGGCGCTGGAGGCGGGCGACGACGTCAAGGCGCCGATGCCGGGCAAGGTCATCGCGGTTGAGGCCAAGCCGGGCGCCAAGGTCAGTCGTGGCGACACGCTGCTTGTCCTTGAAGCCATGAAGATGGAGCATGCGCTTGGCGCGCCGCGCGACGGCAAGGTCGGCGAAATCCTCGTAAAAACAGGCGCTCAGGTCGGTCAGGGCGACGTGCTCGTCACAATGGCGGACGAGGCGGACTGACCAATATCAATGCTGTGCAATGATAACTTGATGCAAAACGATAAGTGTGGTGCATAGCGTCCAGTCATAAGCCCAATGGAGCACCTGATGAGGGTTCGGTCTGTCGCCGCGTTCGCGGCGTTGATGGCGTCTGCGGTTTTCAGCGCGGCCGGCGCGCAGGACGAAGCGGCGCACACGACATTTCCCGAGCCGCTGGAAGCAGCGATCCAGGAGGCTGAGACGCTCGCCGCTGATGCGCCGCGCTTCAGCTTCACGCGCACGGTCGAGCTTGAAACCCATGACGCGCGCTTCGTCGCCCGCTTCAATCCCGAGGCCGAAGAGGGCGCGCGCTGGACGCTGGTCGAGCCCTCCGAAGAGGCGCTGGAAGGCCAGGCGCGACAGGCCTGGCTCAACATGCAGTCCGAAGACGAGGCCGATATCGACGTGCTCGTTGATGAGCCGCGCGACTTCATCAGCGGCGACGCCGCCGAGAGCGAGGCGAGCGAAGAGGCCGTCTTGTTCCTCGGCGCGCTCGGCGAGGCGGTGGAGATCGAGGGCGGCGACGCCATTCGCGAGGCGCTGCGCGTCTCCGTCGAAGTGGCGCGCGAAGGCCCGCGTCTCAATGAGGTGCGCATATTCGCAGAAGGCCGCTTTCGGCCGTCAATGATCGTGCGCGTGGACCGCTTCGATCAGACGATCGGCATTGGCGATGCGTGGGAGGACGGCCCGCTCGTCATCACGCGGGTGGATCAGTCCATCGCCGGCAGCGCGATGTTTCAGGACTTCGCCGAGGACGTGACGCTGACCCATTCGGACTTTTCACCAGCTCGCTGAACCGCGCGCCTTGTTTGATCGAAAGCGCCGTCGCACCCTGAGCCCATGACGATTCACATGGTCAAATTGTGCGTCGGCGCGCGTTCGATCGCTGATCTGAAAGCCTGGCAGGACGCCCGCATCGCAGCACAACGCGCAGACGGCGTCAGTCGGGCGCGGCCATATCACATCACCAGATTTGCGCCCAAGCGCGCCGAGGAGCTGCTCGACGGCGGATCGCTCTATTGGGTGATCCAGGGGCTCGTGCAGGTGCGTCAGCGCATTGTCGGCTTTGATGAGGTGCGCGTCGATGACGGCGCCAAGTGCCGGATATCATTCGACCGTAAACTGATTGAAACCGAGCTCGCCCCGCGCAAGGCGTTTCAGGGCTGGCGCTATCTCACCGAGGAGGATGCGCCCGCCGATCTTTCCGGGCGTGACGAAACCGGCGCAGGTCTGCCGCCGCAAATCCGCAGCGAGCTCATCGCCATCGGCGCGTGGTGAGGGCGGGCGCGGCGGCGACAAGTTCTCGACGCCGCCGCACCGGCCGGCTCAGTCGGTCGCTTCGCCGGTCTGGCTGACATCGTGGTGGCTTTGGGCCGCCGGGCTCGCGTGATGGCGCGCCTGGGCGGTGTAGTTGGTCCAGCCGGCGGCGGCGGCGATGACGCCGACGGCGGCGCTCGTGGCGATGAGGAATCTGGTTCGCGTACGCATGGCGCGCACGATCCTTCTAAGTGATGGCGTCAGACACAGCGCCTGAGCCGCGGCTCTGGCCGCGCGCAAGATATAAGCCCGAGCCGACGCGCGCGGAAGCGGCCGTCGGTCC
>JAUIEH010000351.1 GCA_030428405.1 Alphaproteobacteria bacterium | reverse complement strand
CCCCGCTCTGCGCCCGCCTCTCCGCCGCCGCCCTCGCCGGCCGTGGAAGCAGGCGACACATCGGCCGCGATCGTGCGGCCAGACAGCGTGCGGCCACAAAGCGCGCCGCGTCGCGCGCGCACCGGCGTAAGCGCTGAAGCTGACGAGCTTGCCGGAACGATCAATCCGGAAGCCGACATCGCTTATAATGCGCCCGCGACGATGCGACTTGGCCAGCCGACCAGCATCCAGCTCGTGCTCGACGCCAGCGGCAACGCCGATCTTCGGGAGCTGCTGGAAGGCTTTACCGGTGAAGTGCGCGAAGCGCGCGTGGCCGTCGCCGGCCAGGTCGCCTCAACGCTGACGGGCCCTGGTTTCGACATTCAGCCATTGTCGGTCGAGCGTCAGGCGCTCGATTCCAGCGCGGAAAACCGCTGGCAGTGGAATGTCCGGCCACTGCAGGAGGGCCGCCGCGTTCTCGTGCTCGACGTCTACGCTTATGTCGGCGGCGCAGCTCAGCGCGTGCGCACTTATCGCGACGAGATTGAAGTTTCGGTCAACACGCTCGACCGGGTCATCGCCTACGCCCAGACCGCGCATCCCGTCGTCGGTCTGGTCGCGGGCGGCGTGTCCCTGATCCTCGCCGGCTTCGGTCTCGCGCGTCGCCGACGCGAACGCCGCGAGCGCGACGGCCGCTAGCGACGCGCAACGCCCCGGCTTGAAACGAAACCGCCCCGTTGCTCTGCAGCGGGGCGTTTTCACGACGCTCGCGCGCATTGCGCGGCGCGGTGTAGGCTGACGCGACATTCGTATCGCTTTAAGGACCGCCAATGTCCCCGCACGCCCCGCGCGCAGCGCTCGCCACGCATGAAGTCTCCAACCAGCCCGAGCCGCTCGGCGCCTTCAACGCCTTCGCCGACGACCGGCTGTTGAGCCGTGCGGTCGCCGCTGGTCTCAAGGAGGTGGCGGGCCCGCCGGCGGATGCGCAGCGCTCGCATCTGCGCACATTCGGCGAGGCAGCGGGCGCACCCGAATTGCGCGCCGCCGGACGCCAGGCCGACCGCAACCCGCCAAAGCTCACAGCATTTGACGAAGGCGGCCGCCGCATCGACGAGATTGAGTTCCACCCCGCCTATCACACGCTGATGGAGGCCGGGCTCACTCATGGCGTTTCCGCGCGCGCCTGGACCCACCCCCAGGGCGGCCATGTCACTCATTCCGCGCTGATGACGCTGATGAACTGGGCGGATTCAGGCGTGTGCTGCCCCATGTCGATGACCTATGCGGTCGTTCCTGCACTGAGGGCTTCGGAATGGTCGGACGCTGCGTGGACGCCGAAAGTGACCGCCTCGTCCTATGACCCGCGCACCCTGCCCGCCGCGGCCAAGTCCGGCGCCACGATGGGCATGGCGATGACGGAGAAACAGGGCGGATCGGATGTGCGCGCCAACTCCACCAAGGCTGAGAAAATCTCCGGCGGCGCCGACGACGAAATCATATTGTCCGGCCACAAATGGTTTTGCTCGGCTCCGATGTGCGATGCGTTTTTGACGCTCGCCTACGAGGATGAGGGCCTGTCCTGTTTCCTCGCGCCGCGCTGGACGCCGGACGGCAAGCGCAACGCCATCGAAATACAGCGTCTCAAAGACAAGCTCGGCGACCGCTCCAACGCTTCCTCCGAGATTGAGTATCGAAACGCCTGGGCGCGGCGCGTGGGCGAACCCGGACGCGGCGTGCGCACAATCATCGACATGGTTCACCATACAAGGCTCGACTGCCTTGTCGGCTCGGCTTCCGGCGTGCGCGTAGCGCTCGCCCACGCGATGCGCTGGTGCGAGGGCCGGCGCGTGTTCCAGAAATCGCTCATCGATCAGCCGCTGATGCGCAGCGTGCTCGCCGATCTAAGCGTGGAGGCCATCGGCGCTTATGCGCTCGCCTTTCGTGTCGCGCGCAGTTTCGACGCCGCCGTCGAAGGCGATGCGGCGGAAGCTGCGTTTTCGCGCCTCGCCACGCCGATTGCAAAATACTGGCTGTGCAAGCGCGCACCCAACGCCGTGTACGAAGCAATGGAATGTCTGGGCGGTGTCGGCTTCGTAGAGGAGCGCGAACTCGCCCGCCTGTTCCGTCAATCCCCGCTCAACGCGATCTGGGAAGGCTCGGGCAATGTCATCGCGCTCGACATTTTGCGCGCCATTGAACGCGAACCTGAAAGCGTCGAGGCGATGATCGCTGAGCTCAGAAAATATGAGGGCGCAGATAAGAGCCTCGACGCTCTGCGCAACTGGATTGAAGCCACCGCCCGACCCGGAGCCATCACGATCGGCGGGGCGCGCCTGTTTGCGGAACGCTGCGCGCTCGCCCTGACAGGGGCGGCGCTTCTGGGATGGAATGAAAGCGCGCTTTCGGACGCGTTTTTCACGCTCAGGGTGAACCAGCCCTCGCACACATTCGGCGCCAATGGCGACAAGGTGGAGGCCGAGCCCCTGTTCAAGCTGGCGCGCATCGCCGCCTAGCCGCGCTTCGCCGAACGAATTCGCGGGCGCGACGATGCGTCCGCGCCGCGCGATTGACCTTGCAAGGCCGTGCGTGTTCTGTCCGCCCATCTTGTCTGTTAGCGGGGAATGACGCGCCATGTTCCACGTCATCGATGACTTGCTGTCGCCGCAGCACATTCAGAGACTGCGCGAAATCGCCGTCACCGGCAGTTTCCAGGCGGGCAATGTCTCCAACCCCGCCAATCAGACGAAAAAGAACGAACAGATTGAGATCAACTCGCCCGGTTTCAATGAGTCCAGCCAGCTGATCGGCGGCGCGCTCTGGAACCGCGAGGAGTTTCAGGAACTCGTCATACCCTTGCTGATGGCGCCGCCGCTGATGGCGAAATACCGGCCGGGCATGACCTATGGCGCGCATATGGACGCGGCCATTCTCAACATCTCCCAGCGCGCGCTGCGCAGCGACGTTTCCTGCACCGTCTTCATCAACGAGCCGGACGATTATGACGGTGGCGAGCTGGTCGCGAATTTCGGCACGTCCAAGGTCGAGGTCAAAGGCAAGGCCGGCAGCGCGGTCATCTATCCGTCCATGACCCTGCACGAGGTCAAGCCTGTCACCGCGGGCGAACGCCTCGTCGCTATCACCTTCATTCAAAGCCGGGTGCAGGACCCTCTGCATAGAGAGATTTTATTCAATCTCGGCGAAGTGGCGGCGCTTGAGGGCAACAAGATCAGCTGGGAAAACCGCAACCGGCTGGAGTTTGCGCGGCAGAACCTGTTGCGCATGTGGGGCGAGACTTAAGCCTCACTCGTCGGAAGGCGGCAGCTCCCGGTTCACTTCAAACACTTCGTTATCGGACAAAGCCGGGTCGCGCGCGCCTGACGCCTCGTCTTCTGCGGGCGGCGGCGTGATTAGTGAAGGCGCGCCTGCGGGCGCTTCGTCCGAAGATAAATCAGCAGCAGGCGCATCGCTCACCTGGCGCGCAGGCCGCGGCGGGAGATGCTCGAAATCTTCCGGCTCGAACGGATCGACCTCGCCCGGCAGCACGAACTGAATGTCGACATCGACTTCGCCGTCATTCTCGATGGTGAACTCGCGCCC
>JAUIEH010000003.1 GCA_030428405.1 Alphaproteobacteria bacterium | reverse complement strand
GAGATCTATTTCAACGGATTGCAGGGCGTCGTTCCCGAATATCCGATGGACTTCAAAGGGCTCATGGCGCGCGCGGAAACCGCGATGTCGCCGGGCCTCTTGAGCTATGTCCAGGGCGGTTGCGGCGATGAGTTGACCCAGGACGCCAATGTCGCAGCCTTTGCGCATTGGGGCATGGTCCCGCGCATGCTGGTTGATTGTTCCGTGCGCGACCTGACGATTGATCTCTTTGGCCAGAAGCTGCCCAACCCGGCCTTCATGGCGCCCATCGGCGTCAACGGCATCTGCACGCAGGACAAGCACGGCGACATCGCCGCCGCCAAAGCCTCCGCGATGACCGGCGTGCCCTTCTGCGCGTCCACGCTCAGCAATGATCCGCTCGAAGAGGTCATCAAGCATTGCGGCGACACGCCGGCTTATTTTCAGCTCTACACGCCCAAGAACCGCGAGCTCGCCCAAAGCCTGATCAGCCGGGCGGAGAATGCTGGCTATAAAGCGCTCGTCGTGACGCTGGACACCTGGGTCACCGGCTGGCGGCCGCGCGATCTGTCGACGTCGAACTTTCCGCAACTGCGCGGCCATGTTCTGCAGAATTATTTCGTGGACCCCGTATTCCGGAGCCTCCTGGAAAAGCCGCCGGAGGAAGACCCACAAACCGCCATCGTCACCTGGGCGGGCGTGTTCGGCGAAGTGCTCACCTGGGACCACCTCGCCTGGCTGCGTGAAGCGACCAAACTGCCCATCGTGTTGAAAGGCGTTTGTCACGGCGACGATGCGCGCAAGGCCGCTGATATGGGCGTTGATGCGATCTATTGTTCCAATCACGGCGGCCGGCAGGCGAATGGCGGCATTGGCGCCATCGACATGCTGCCCGGCGTGGTCGAAGGCGCCGGCAAGACGCCGGTCTTGTTCGATTCCGGCGTGCGCTCAGGTTCCGACCTGATCAAGGCGATCGCGCTTGGCGCAACCGCGGTCGGCGTCGGTCGGCCCTACGCCTACGGCCTCGCCATTGGCGGCGCGGAAGGCGCGGCCCATGTGCTGAAATGCATTCTCGCAGAGGCCGATCTGTTGATGGCCGTCAACGGCTATCCCTCGCTCGCCCACGTCAAAGCGGAAGGCGCGCAACGCACAGATCCCGCGTAACGAAAGCGCCTTAGAGCGGAACCGGCGCGCGGGTGCGTTCACCGCCCGCAGTGCCGGTGTTCACGACGCTGCCCTTCTCCACGATCAAAACGCTCGCGGTCGGGTCTGCGACCGGCAGATGTTCGAGCCCCTTGGGCACGAGGAAAATCTGGCCCGGTTCGAGCGTGACGGTGCGCTCGCCGCCATCCTGGCGCAAATGCAGATGAAGCCGGCCCTCAAGGCAGAAGAACAACTCGTCTTCATCTGTATGCGCATGCCATTCGAATGCGCCTTCGAGCTTGGCGAGGCGCAGATGATGGCCGTCGACATCCGCAATCAGCCGCGGCGCCCAAGTCTCGTCAAAGCTCGCGAGCGCGTCCATGAGGTCGATTTTTTCAGGCGCCAATCCATTCATGTGCTGACCCTAGCAGTGAGAACGGCGGCGATAAATCTCCGGCTCGCTAATGCGCGCCGCTTAGACCAAACGCGCCGCCGACGCCGTCGATGACGAATTGCGTCGAAAGCGCTGCGAGGATGAGGCCGAGAATGCGCGTCACCACCGTCGCGATCGTGTCGCCCATCAGCCGCATCAACAGGCCGGAGGCGAGAAACATCACCAGGCACAGCAAAAGATTGGCGCCCGCCGCCGCCAGCACGATGAGTTGCGAAGCAACGCCGTCATGCTCGTTCATGTAGAGCAGCACGGTCGCGATTGCGCCCGGTCCCGCCATCATCGGGATGGCCATTGGAAAGACAGAGACGTCCTGCGGCTTTTCGTGCGGCTCATGCATCAGCGCTTCGGCGCGCTGTTCGCGTCGCTCGGTGCGCTTCTCGAAAAGCATGTCCAGCGCCATCAGGAACAACAAGATTCCGCCCGCGATGCGGAAGGCGTCGAGCGAGACATGGAGCTGATTCAAGAGCCAGTCGCCGCCATAGGCGAAGCCGACCAGCACGAAGGCGGCGATGATCACCGATTTGAACGCCATGGCGCGGCGATGGGCCGGCCCGCCCTCCTGCGTCAGGCTGGCGAAGATCGGCGTCACGCCGGGGGCGTCGATGACGACGAAAAAGGTGACGAATGCGGCGGCGAAGAGCTCGGTCATGGCGGGCGTCTATCACGCATTTCGCGCGCGCGTCAGGGGCTGTGAAACCGATAAACGCGCTGCAGGATTTCTAGACACGCCGCCTTGTTGCCGTAATAGTCGATTTGGTTAACGCGCGGCGCCGACATGGGGGATGCGTGCGGTCAGAAACGACAATTCGACGCGTCTTGAAGCGCGCGGCGCACCGGCTCGCCGGCGCCTCGGCTCTGGCTGCGCTCGCGGTCGGCCCTGTGCTGGCCGAAGACCCAGGTCCTGAAGTCTGTACGCGCGAACAGGTCGACTTCATACGCAATGTCGGCGTCGAGAGCCCGCGCCAGACCCGCATCGATCTCGCCGCATTCTACGCCCATGTGCGCACGGCCTATCCGGTCTATGAGCGCGAGGGCAACCAATACGCCGGCACCGATGCAATCCTGCGCTATTGGAACGGCAATGACTGGATGCAGGACCCGCGCTGGCTCGCTTACGTGCTGGCGACGGCCTATCACGAGACCGCGAACCGGATGTTTCCGGTGCGCGAAACCCTCGCCACGACCGACGAACAGGCCGTCTCGCGCCTGCGCAATTCAAGCTGCTGCGGCCACCACACCTATTGGCGCACCTATGAGCCGACGGGCCAGAATTATTTCGGTCGCGGCTATGTGCAGCTGACCTGGCATTACAATTACAGCCGCGTCGACGACGAATTCGGCATTCCGCGCGAGGAAGAAAATCCGGAAAGCTATCTCTGGAACCCCTCGCTCGCGATGGACCCGGAAACCTCCATCCTCATCGCCTATGAGGGCATGGTCTATGGCTGGTTCGTGCCGGGCCACTGCCTGCAGCGCCATTTTCGCGTCAACGAATTCGGCCAGCCGAGCCAGACCGGCGATTATTCCTCCGCGCGCCGCATCATCAACGGCACCGACCGCGCCGACGCCATCGGCGAACACGCCCGTCGTTTCCTCGCCTCGATCGAGGCTTCGACCGTGCCTGTCGAAGTCGAGGAACCGACGGATGAGCCCACCGACGAACCGGTCGATGAGCCGACGGACGAGCCAACTGACGAGCCTGTCGACGAACCCACGGATGAGCCGGTCAATGAACCGACCGATGAGCCGACGGACGAACCGACAGACGAGCCCGTCGATGGACCGACCGACGAGCCGACTGACGAGCCCACGGACGAACCGACTGGCGATCAGGTCGTGTGGGGCGATGAAGGCGGCCGCTTCTGGGATGTTTTCGACGACGCCGTGACGGCCGGTGATCCGGTGGAAGACGAGCTTCCAACCGGCGTGCTCGACGGCGAAGAACTAGTCGATGAGCCGGAGTTTGATTCCGACACCGCGCAGGAACCGGTGCGCGAAGATCCGCCCATTTCTGTTCCGCCGGAAGACGAGACGACGGACGAGCCGCCGATTGACGAGCCTCCGGTCGATGAACCGCCCGTCGATGAACCGGTCGATGAGCCCGTCGACGAACCAACCGACGAACCGGTGGATGAACCCGTCGACGAGCCCACTGACGAACCGGTCGATGAGCCGATTGACGAACCGACCGACGAGCCAACCGACGGCGCTGACGCGACCAATGATATCGACGTCGACGCGCCCGCTGCGGAAACGACGACGACGCAGACCGTTGCGCAATACGGGCTCGGCCTGTTGTTCCTGCTCGCCGCCGGTCTCTTGTTCATTCGCCTGATCTGGCAGCGCGTCACAGGGCTGTTCAGGAGCTAGACGGAAAAGTGATGCAGCCGCTTGCGCGGCGAAGCGTTGAACCGAATGTGGATGATGGATTGAAAGGACGCAGCTTGAACCGGCCCGAGACGAAGGCGACCCGTTCAGGCGCGATAAGGAGAAGCGAGATGGCCCAAGAGTTCGCGAAAACGTGCGGGTTAGGCGCTTTGGCGCTGGTTCTCGCCGCCGGCGCTGCTGTACCCGCAGCCGCACAGACAAGAAGCTTCACGACGACGAATATCGACGTGAACCTCGCCACCGACACCGCTGATGTCGACACGCCGGGCGTCGTGCGCGCCGCCTCGGTCAATGTCGCGATCGTGCCCGACGGCACGTTTCAACGCCTCGACATGCGCATTCCGTTGACCGACGACACGGTGGACGAAGTGCTGCGCATGTCCGATCAGGGCTATACCGCTGAGCCCTCGCGCTGTGCGCCGGGCGCTTATGGTCCGCTCGATATGGAAGACGGACTTCGCTATTTCTTCGAAGTCGAAGGCCGCGGCGCCAATGCGCCGCGCTACACCGTCACCGTCTATGCCGGCAACCGCACCACGCATTGGGCCAATGACGTCTATTGCGAGTTCGACCCGGAGACCGGCGAAAGCGGCGCGGTTCTGCGCATCTCAGGTTTCTTCTACGCCATTCACAGGCGGCTTTCAGACTCCGTGAACGTTCAGCTTCGCGCGGTGTCCCTGTCGCCAGAGGAAGTGGACATTTATCTCTCGGATGATGACTAAGAATAACCCAGACCCGTCTCGCGTTCGCGTGCGCCGCGCGGAGTTTCTCCGCCGCGGCGCCCTTCTCCCGCTTCTGGCCGGCGCCGCAGCTTTGGCGTCCTGCGCCTCCTCGCGTATTCCGCTCGTGCAAGGATTATCGGTCAGCGAAGCGCAGACCATGACCTGTGCGGAACTGGATCAGGAACTCGTGCGCGCCGCCGATGTCCGCCACCGCATCGGCGAGAGCGAAAGCATCGACTGGAGCACGTTCGCCGGCATCATCGAGACCTTCCTGCCCTCTACCGACCGACAGCGCGTGCGCGCTGAAGCAGCCTTGGATTCACGCGTCGCCGACATTCAGCGCGCGCGGGCGCAAAAGGGTTGCGAGAGTGACGAGGTCGACCCGCCGCCATCCGATCACTAGGCGCGCTCGGCCGCGGCCTGTCGTTTCCATCATTCATTTTCGATCAGGCTCCTGGCCTGAGGAACAACGAGCGAGCGTGCGTAATGAGTTCGGTTGAACCGGTGAAGAAGTTCATCGAGGTGGAGACGAAGAGCGACGAAACGCAGATTACGGTCGAAACGTCGCCACGCTATCTGATCAACATTCTGGGATATGGCGTCTTGTTCGCCGGCTTAGGCGTCGTCGGCTATAATTTCTTTCGGCACATATTGTTCAGCATACCGGCGCTCAGCCGGGACGATCGGTATTACGGTCTATTGACCGATACAGGCGAAATAATCCGCATCGCGGGCGCGACGATTCTCACAGCGGTGCTGGTGATTTCGTTCTTATATCTGACGTTCAGAACGCGGAAGCAGCGCATCACCGTCGATGACGCCAAACTGAGTGCGAACAACAGAGCCTTCTCGCTGAAAGACATCAATTCAATCGGCAAGAAACGGGTCGTCAACGCGGCCCAAAAGAAAAACGGCTATGTCTATATCGTATACGGCGCGCAAGAAATTCATGTGCTGAACAATTTGTCAGAACACGAACTCAACATCGCCTATGACGCCTTCGCGCAAACGCTGAGCAAACACGGGTGCTCATTCAGCGGCTGAGAATGCGAGCGTCGAACAAAAGCTGGGAAGGTGGAGGCGTCGCCGCGCCGTCCGGCGAATAAGACCGCATACAAAGAAAAAGCGCGCCCGGATTAATCCGCGCGCGCTCCTCCCGTAAATTGATATGACGCTTAGCGCTTCGAGAACTGGAAGCTGCGGCGAGCTTTCGCGCGGCCGTATTTCTTACGCTCGACCGTCCGGCTGTCGCGCGTGAGGAAGCCGTGCGACTTCAAGGGGCCGCGCAGGCCGGGCTCATAAAGCGTGAGCGCTTTTGAGATGCCGTGACGCACCGCGCCGGCTTGTCCGGAAAGACCGCCGCCGCGCACCGTGGCGACGACGTCATATTGGTCGGTGCGCTCGGTGACGGTGAAGGGCTGTTGGATCAGCATGCGCAGAACCGGGCGCGCGAAATAGGTTTCCTGCTCGCGGCCATTGACCGTGATCTTGCCGTTGCCCGGCTTGATCCAGACGCGCGCGACCGCGTCCTTGCGCTTGCCGGTCGCGTAAGAGCGGCCCCACTGGTCGATTTGCGGCTCAGGCAGTTCCTGGGGCGCTGCGGCCGGCGTGTCGGCCATGACGTCCTTGAGGTCTTCAAGGCTGGCGGTTTCTTCGGCCATGCTCAGTTCGCCTTCGTGTTCTTGCGGTTGAGCGAGGCGAAATCGATCGCCTCGGGCTGCTGGGCCTCATGCGGATGCTCAGGCCCCGCATAGACGCGCAGATGAGAGAATTGACGCCGCGCCAGAGGGCTTTCCTTCGGCAGCATGCGCTTGACGGCGGAATAGATGATCCGCTCGGCCTTTTCGTCACGCTTCAGCCGCTCGGGCGTCGTCTGACGAATGCCGCCCGGATAGCCCGTGTGGCGGTAATAGACCTTGTCGGAGGTCTTGTTGCCGGTGAAAACGGCTTGATCCGCATTCACGACGACGACGAAGTCGCCGCAATCGACATGCGGGGTGTAATCCGGACGATGCTTGCCGCGCAGGCGCGTGGCCGCGAACGCTGCGAGGCGGCCGACAACGGCGCCCTTCGCGTCAATCACGATCCACTTTTTGCCGAGCGCCTCGTCTGTCAGGTCCGCCGGTTTCAAATTATAGGTGCGTCCACGCTCGGCTTTGACGGCGCGGTCGCCTGAAGGCGCGCTCATGATCTCTCCTGTTCGCTGGAAGCCGCGCCAAATCCGCGCGCTGTCCACCCGATCAAGCGGCGGGCTATACGCGCCGCTTCGCGCAGGGTCAAGACGCGTGCAGCGCTAAAAAGCGCCGTGACGACAATAGATTGGCTCGGGGTAATATATCACCCCATGCGCTTTGCAACCGAGGCAGAAGCGCTCAACGACGCCTTTTTCCTCCCCCCGCCAAATCAAGCTGCAACGGCGAAGATGCAATACTGGCGGCAGGCGGCGCGATTGTGCAGAAATCAACGCGATCGCAGCGGCGCAGCCTGGCGCCCGACACGAAAACCTATATCGGCGAGGACATATGATCTCGAAATCGAGACGCGCGCGCGCGGGACTAGCCGGCCTGGCCGCGATCGCAGCGCTCAGCGCATGCGGCGAAGACCAGGGCGGCGACAATCAGATGACGCTGGAGCCGACGCTGGAAGCCGTGTCGATCCGCGCGCTGGACGGGTTTTCCGAGCTTGGCGGCGACGTCTCTGCTCTAACGCTGTTGCCGCCGGTTGCGATCCCAACAAGCGGACGCGCGGTCGCTTCCGTCGAGGGCGTGGGACTGGTCCTGCTCGACCTTTTTGAATCGCGCGCGCGTGAAACCTCCGCGCCGCAGGCGGCGTCATTGATATCGGCGCCATTGTTTCGTTATCGCGGCGCGGCCGCGCCTCTCGTCGTGGGCGTCGGCGGTGAATTGGAAGAGCCGACCGTCTTTCTCTACATCGCCGGCGCTGAAGCGCTGGAGCGCGTGCTCGCCGATCCGATCGCGCCGGATTTTGACGTCGTCAGTCTCTGCGCCGTGCGCCACACCCAAGCGCTGCTCGAATTCCTCGCCATCGGCGAATCACGCGCTCAGCGCTGGCGGTTGCGCGATCTGGGTCAGGAGCGGCTGTCCGCGGAGCTGGTTGGCGAAGCCGACGATTTCGCCGGCGCGCGCGCCTGTTCGATCGCGCCGGATGGCTCGCTCATCACCTTGAACGGTGATGGCCGCATCAATGGCGAGGGGCCCGTACGCGAGGCCACGACCATCGCCGCCGTACGCATAGAGCCCTATGAGTTCGCCCTGCTTTCGCGCCCGGAAGCCGGCGATATCGGCGCCGTCAACCGCGCCACCGGCCGGCTCGTCGCGCGCTTCCGCATTGATGAAGCGCTGAATGCGCCGGCTGCGGAACATCCCGCCATCATCGCGGTGTCGGACGAGAATTTCGGCGGCGCGGCCTATCGCGGCGGCCTGATCGCCGTAGCCGACGGCGACGCGGTCAGCCTGGTGTCGCTGGAACAGCTTCTCGGCGGCTTGCGACCTGCTGATGGCGATCCGTCATCAGACGACGACGGGTAAACAGGCTCGCGGCGACCAGGAGCAGCGCAGCCACGCCCTGATGCGTGATGCTGAGCGCGATGGGTGACACGTGGATCAGCGTCACGATCCCGAGCGCGACTTGCACCAGCGTGAGACCGCCGAGCATCGCAACGTGGCGGCGCGAGCCCTCCTCGCCCGCGCGCCAGGCGCTGACGACGATCACCAGCGCGAAGAGCGCAACTGAATAGCCGCCGAGCCGGTGGTGAAACTGTACTGAAGCGCGGTTTTCAAACGCATCGCGCCAGAACGGGCTCATCTCGCCATAGGCTTCGGGCGCGAAGCGGCCATCCATCATCGGCCAGTCGACATAAATCCGTCCCGCATCAAGCCCGGCGACAAACGCGCCGAGAATAATCTGCAAAAATATGGCGATCATGAAGCCCGCCGCCAGCGCGCCCGGACCACTCCATCGCAGCTGTGGACGTTCGCCTTTGAACGCGTCGGCCGCCGTCCAGGCGAGAGCGGCCAGAAGCGCCATCGCCAGTCCGAGATGCACGGCGAGCCGGTACTGGCTGACATCGACCCGGTCGACGAGCCCGCTCGCCACCATCCACCAGCCGATGAAGCCCTGCAGCCCGCCGAGCAGGAAAAGGATGACCAGTCTTGGCGCGAGCCAGCCGGGCAAACGCTTGGTCAGCCAGAAAAAGACGAGCGGCAAAACGAAGGCTGCGCCCACCAGCCGCCCGAGAAAGCGATGACCCCACTCCCACCAATAGATGAACTGGAACTCGCCCATCGTCATGCCGGCGTTCTGCAGCGCGTATTCAGAGCTCTGGCGATAAAGCTCGAACTCGCGCGCCCAGTCGTCAGCGCTGAGCGGCGGTATGGCGCCGGTGACCGGGCGCCATTCGGTGATCGACAGCCCTGAGTCCGTGAGCCGCGTCAGCCCGCCCAGAACGACCATGGCGAAGACCATCCCGGCCACGATCACAAGCCAGACGCCTACCCAGCGACTGGTTTTCGGCTCGATTTGCGCCGCGCTCGACATTGCCGCTCCGTCTTCCTCGGATTAGGTCAGGAGTTCTAGGCGCGCGCGGCCGTCCGACAAGCGGTTTCAGCGCGACATCTCGCCCGAGCAGAGGAATGACACATGCGCGCAGCGCTCGGTTCGTTGGCGATCATCGTCTATTTGACGGTCTATATTGTGCTGGTCGTGACGCTGGTGGACTTCCTGCCGGGTCACTGGGCGGTTCAACTCGTGTTTTTCACGATCGCCGGCGTCATCTGGGTTTTGCCGCTCAAGCCGGTCTTGCGCTGGGCCCAGGGCGACCACCGCTGAAGACCGCGCGCCAAATGAAAAAGGCGCAGCGATTGCTCGCCGCGCCCTCCTCAAGTCCAGTCGCCTCAGCTCAGAAATAGCCGATCTCGGAAATGTTCAGCGAAGCCGTTCCGGTCGCGCCCTGACTGGTGGAGCCCACCCAGATGTCATAGCGCCCGCTCTGGGGATCGCCCCAGGTGATGCCGCCATTGCCCGAATTGGCGCCGGCGTCGCAATAGACCTGACCATTGGGCGCGCGCACGACGAGATTGACGCCGGATCCGCCGCTCACCGAGATGAAGAGCTGGTAGAGCTGGGCGGTGTAGTCGAGCGAGAAGGTCGGCGCATCCGGAACGAAACCGGCGCATTGCGGCGCAACCGAGCTCGCCGCAACCGTCGCGCCGATGGGAACATTCGCCACATAGGGATCCGGCAGGAAACCGGAGTTTAGCGCGGTATGGCCGGCTGAACCGGTCGGACCGCCGGCGCTCGAGCCGCCCGAAGGCGCTGCTTCGCCCGGCTTGCCGTCGCCGCCGCCAGCGCTTGCCGCGCCTGCATCGGAAATACGGATCTGCGCTTCCGGCGTGCCTGCTGTCGCGGAATATGTCCCCGCCCAGATGGCGTAATCGCCAGCCGTGGCTCCGTTGATCGTGAGCTGCGAGTTCAGCGAGCCGCCGAAATCGTCATTGCAGTGATAAGTCCCGTCCGGCGCGCGCACGACCAGCGTGACGTCATGTTCCGCCGTGACGCCGATCGTCAGACCGCCGCCGCCCTCATAGGAAACGCGATAATCCGGGGTAGACGTCACAAAGCCGATGCACGAACCGCCGACGGAGCGCGCCGTGCGGTCGCCGCCAGCGCGGACTTCCACGACTTGCTCATTGAACGGAGAGCTGAGCGAGGTTTCGCCGTAATTGGCTGCGCCCGACGGATTAAGCTGCGCATCGCCATAGGTTGCGAAATTATAGGGGCCGTTGGTGACGTGAAGCGCAGCGGCGTGGCCGCCGCGATTGGCGTAAGTGCCGACCCAGACGCGATAGGCGCCGGCCGTCGGCGAGGACACTTGCAGCGCGGGGTTCAGTCCTTGCGAATCGTCATTGCAGACCCACTCGCCAGACGGGGTGTTGACGACGAGCGTCGTGTCGGCGTCCGAGCCGACCGAGAAGCTGAGCGCGTTGGAGACGCCTTGCGTGTAGTTGACGACGTAGTCCGGGCTTTCGGTGATCCAGCCGCGACAATTGGAATCCCATTCGCGCGCATTGATGTCGCCGCCGGCGCGCAGATCAATGGAATGCGGATCAGGCGAAAACCCGCCAGTCAGTGAGATCGAACCGTAATTCGGCGGCAGCGAGGGGTCTGGCGCGTCGGGCCTGCCGCCTTCCGCCGTTTGCGCGAGCGCGCTCGCGCTGAAAACGATGGCGGACGCAACCGCCAGTGCCGTCACCCTGTTCATGCGTCATATCCTTGATGTTGTCGGACTTGATGAGGTGTGCGCGGCGAACCCGCCTGCGCTGCGGCACGCATACCGCCGTGCGATTGTGGCGGGTAAGAGGCGAACGCCTGCGCGCCGTAAAAATGATGTGCCGCGAATGGTCGGAGCGGCGGGATTCGAACCCACGACCCCCACACCCCCAGTATGGTGCGCTACCAGGCTGCGCTACGCTCCGTCCGATCGCGGCGAGGCATGTCTACAGCGCACGCCGGCTCGCGGCAATGCGCGCCGGACCGCTTATCCGCCGCAGCCCTGCTCGACCCTGTCTTTGAGAATTTGGGAAGGTTTGAAAACCAGAACCCGGCGCGGCGGGATCGGCGCTTCTTCACCGGTCTTGGGATTGCGCCCGACCCGCTCGTTCTTGTCGCGCACGGAGAATGCACCGAACGACGACAATTTCACCGTCGCTCCGGCGACAAGCTCGTCGGAAATGAGGTCCAGAAAAGTCTCAACGAGCTGGGCGGCATCCTGCTTTGGGATGTCCAACTCGCTCTGCAGCGCTTCGGCGATATGGGCGCGCGTAATCGTTTGGCCGCTCATTCTTGGCGATTCTCCTTCAACCGACGAAACAAGCTAGTGGCCCGTAGCGCCGGGTTCAACCCTTCTAACCCTATGGGCGAATTAGGAATTTTGTCAAAAACGCGCGAGCGCTGCGCCCCAGGTCAAACCGCCGCCCATCGCTTCCATCAAGATGAGATCGCCCTTCTTGACGCGCCCGTCGCTGACCGCGGCGTCGAGCGCTAGCGGCACGGAGGCGGCTGAGGTGTTTCCGTGGCGCGACAAGGTTTCCACCACTTTATTTTCGTCAATGCCGAGACGCTTCGCCACGGCCTCGAGGATGCGTCGATTGGCCTGATGCGGAATGAACCAGTCGACATCTGAAACCGCGACGCCGGCGCGATCGGCGACCGTCTGCATGGCTTCCGCAATATTGACGACGGCGTGGCGGAACACCTGATTGCCGACCATGCGCAGATGGCCGACGGTCTTTGTCAGCGACGGACCTCCGTCGACACAGAGAATGTCGCCATAGCGCCCATCCGAACGCAGATAGCTGCCGATGACGCCGCGCGCCTCAGAGCCGCCCTCTTCGGCCGGCTCGGCTTTAACGACCACCGCGCCTGCGCCATCGCCGAACAGGACGCAGGTCGAGCGATCGCTCCAGTCGAGAATGCGCGAGAATGTCTCAGCGCCGATGACGAGCGCGCATTTGGCCTGTCCGCGCGCGATGAAATTATCCGCCGTCGCAATCGCGTAGATGAAGCCTGAACACACAGCCTGCACATCGAAAGCCGCGCCCGCCGTGACGCCGAGACGCTGCTGCACAATCGTGGCGGTTGCAGGAAAGGTGCGGTCGGGCGTCGCCGTGGCGACGATGATCAGGTCAACTTCGTCAGCGCTCGCGCCGGCATTTTCGAGCGCCTTGCGGGCGGCCGCGACGGCGAGGTCTGCGGTGGTTTCGCCGTCAGCCGCGATGCGGCGTTCGCGAATGCCCGTGCGCGCGACAATCCACTCATCGCTGGTGTCGACCATTGTCGAGAGGTCGTCATTGGTCAGAACGCGTTCGGGCAGATATCCGCCGACGCCCTCGATGACGGCGCGGAAATGATTCACGAGGCGGCCTCGGCAGGCTGCGGCGCGGGGGCCTCGTCTTCGGCTTCAACGCGCTTTTCGAGCTGATCGAGATTGGCGGAGACCTGATTCTGGAAATCGCTGCGCGCAATGTCGAGCGCGACGCCGAGCGCGGAAGCGAGGCCATCGGCGTCTGCGCCGCCATGGCTTTTAACGACGGCGCCGTTCAGTCCAAGGAAGACGCCGCCATTGACGTTGTTCGGGTCCATGCGCGCACGCAATTGCTTGAGAGCATGCGCGCTCAGCAAGGCGCCGAGCTTGGCGCGCAGGTCGCTCGTCAGCGCTTCACGCACCCAGGCGGCGACGAGGCGCGCGGTGCCCTCAGCCGTCTTGAGCGCGACATTGCCGGTGAAGCCATCGGTCACGACGACGTCAGAGGCGCCGAGGCTGATGTCATTGCCTTCGACATAGCCGATATAATTGAGATCGAGGCCTGCACGGCGGATCAGCTCATCGGCCTCACGCACCGTGTCATTGCCCTTCACATCCTCGGCGCCGACATTCAACAGGCCCACGCGCGGCTGAGTGGAGCTGTGCACCGCGCGGTGAAAGGCCGCCCCCATGATGGCGAATTCGACGAGTTGGCGCGGCTGGGCTTCGACCGTCGCGCCGACATCGAGCACCACGCAATAGCCTTTGACCGTCGGCCAGCTCGCAGCGATCGCCGGACGGTGGACGTTTTTCATCGTGCGCAAGAGCACTTTTGAAATCGCCATCAGCGCGCCGGTATTGCCGGCCGACAGCGCAGCCGTCGCCTCCCCGTCGCGGACAGACGTGATGGCGTTCCACATGCTGGAGCCGCGCGAGCGCCGCAGCGCTTCGCTGGGTTTGTCCGACATCGTCACATGTGTGTCGGAGTGGCGGATCTCACAGATCGCGGCCGCGTCCGGGTATTGCGCCAGCAGCGGCGCAATCTCGCTCTCGCGTCCATGGAGAAGATAGCGCGCCGCGTCCGGACGCTTGCGCGTGAGCTGCGCTATGCCCTCGACCACGACCGAGGGTCCGTGATCGCCGCCCATCGCGTCGACCGAAATTGTTGCGCGTGACGTCATGAATGCAGACTCCGCCGCGATCCGTGCCCGCCGGACCCCGCGTTTCGCCTAGCCATAGCCATCGCGAACGTTTTGGCAAGCCGTGCGGCGCGTCAGTCCGGCGCTTCGGCCCATTGCGGCGCGCCGTCCTGCATCAGGTCGCTGGCGGGTTGAGCGGCGATATTTGCCGCAGACGCGCGCAGATATCGCATGACCGCATCACGAAACGCGGGATTTGCCGGCTGATGCGAGCAGAAATTGCGCTCGACCGCGTCGCTGAGCGCGGCATCGTCGCCGCTAAGCGCTTCGCGATATGCCTTGAGCCGGCCGAAATGCTCGGACGCCATTTTTTTCACTTTGCGCGCGACGCTGAGATCGCCCACGCCGATTTCGCGCAAAGCGTGGTCGACATCGGAGAACATCGCGCCGTCGAGTTCGCGCGAAAACTCGGCGCCCTCGCGCCCCTCCTCAAGCAGCCTCATATCCAGAAGCGCCACATGGAGCATCAGCGACTCATAGCGCGCCTCAAAATTGTCCGGCAGGCGCTCATCGCCGAAAAAGCCCGGCGCACGCGACTGCGCCAGGGCGGCTTCAAACAATGCGCGCGCGCGCTTTTTCTTCTTGTCTTGAAAGAACATAGCCGATGCTGCGTGCTGGAGGCGCGCGGGGCGCTTGCGTGGAAGCCAGAGCGGCGGTACGCCAATGTGTCTTATCTTCTGACGAATTCAAGGAGAGTGCGGATGTCACCTCGTCGCATCGCCGTGATCGGGGTCGCAGCGGCCGCCATCGCCGCTACAGCGTGCACGCCGATCGTGCGCCGTCACGGATATGTGCCCGAAAGCGAGCCTCTCTCCGCCATCACGCCGGAAGAAGACACGCGCACGACCGTGCTGGCGCGCTACGGCAATCCCTCAACGCGCGGCGTGTTTGAGGAAGACACTTGGTATTACGTCACCGACGTGCGCGAGCAGCTTGGCTATTTTCAGCCGCAGTCCTCAGCGCGCTCGGTCGTCGTCGTGCGCTTCAACGATGACGGCGTCGTCAGCGCGGTTGAAAGCTACGATCTCGAATCAGCGCGCGAGGTTGCTTTCAACGATCGCGAAACGCCGACGCGCGGGCGCGAGCTTTCCATCATCGAACAATTGCTGGGCAATGTCGGGCGCACGCCGATCGACCGCATTGGCGGCCAGGACAACCTGCCCGGCGGCGCAGGCGGTCCGCGCCGCGAATAGTCTCAGCGTTTGAACGCCGGCGGCGCGCAGCGCCCGCCTCGCGCAAGCATCCAAGCGCATATGAAAACGCCCCGGCTGAGCCTCAGCCGGGGCGCTTTTCTTTGCGCATATGCGCGTTTGATCAGTGACCGCCCGCCAGGGTCGCGAGCAATAACAGCGCGACGATATTGGTGATCTTGATCATCGGGTTGACGGCGGGGCCGGCCGTATCCTTGTACGGATCGCCGACCGTGTCGCCCGTCACCGCGGCTTTGTGGGCCTCAGAGCCTTTGCCGCCGTGATTGCCGTCTTCGATATATTTCTTGGCGTTGTCCCAGGCGCCGCCGCCCGCCGTCATGGAGATGGCGACGAACAGGCCCGTGATGATGACGCCGAGAAGCATCGCGCCGACGGCGGCGAGCGCATGTTCCATGCCCGCGACCATCAAGATGGCGAAGTAGAGAACGATCGGCGAAAGCACAGGTAGAAGCGACGGCACGATCATTTCACGGATCGCAGCGCCGGTGAGCATCGAGACCGCGCGCCCGTAATCCGGCCGCTCCGTGCCCTCCATGATGCCCGGCTTTTCCTTGAACTGGCGGCGCACTTCAGCAACGACGGCTTCAGCTGCACGCCCCACCGCCATCATCGACATGCCGCCGAACAGGAACGGCAACAGACCGCCGAAGAACAGGCCCACAACGACGTAAGGATTGGCCAGCGAGAAGTCAGGCACGACGCCTGCGAACGCCGGATAGGTTCCGGGATTGGCGGCGAAGTAGCTGAGGTCTTCGGTATAGGCCGCAAACAGAACAAGCGCGCCGAGACCGGCAGAGCCGATGGCGTAGCCCTTGGTGACGGCTTTGGTCGTATTGCCGACCGCATCAAGCGCGTCGGTGTTCTCACGCACTTCAGGCGGCAGACCGGCCATTTCCGCGATGCCGCCGGCATTGTCCGTCACCGGTCCGAACGCATCCAGCGCCACGACGACGCCCGCCAGCGCCAGCATGGTCGTGACCGCGATCGCGATGCCGAACAAGCCCGCAAGCGTGAAGGTCGAAACGATGCCGATAATAATGACCATGGCTGGCAGCGCGGTCGCTTCGAGCGACACGGCGAGGCCCTGAATGACATTGGTGCCGTGACCGGAGACCGAGGCTTTCGCCACCGAGCGCACCGGACGGAAGCCCGTGCCCGTATAATATTCCGTGATCCAGACGATCGCGCCCGTGACCAGAAGGCCGATGAGGCCGCACAGGAAGATGTCGAGACCGGAAATGACGACGCCGCTCGGCGCCGTGATGGATTCATTGAACCCGCCCAGCGCCCAATTGGCCGCGAAGGCCACGACCGGCAAAGCCAGAACCGCTGACGCGATCAGGCCCTTATAGAGCGCGCCCATGACGTTCTTGGAGTTGCCGAGGCGCACGAAGAACGTGCCGATGATCGAGGCGACGATGCAGCCGCCGGCGATGACGAGCGGAAGCATCATCATCGAGCTGATGACCTCGGCGCCGAGTTCGCGGAAGAGGATCGAGCCAAGCACCATCGTGGCGACGACGGTCACGGCATAGGTCTCGAACAGGTCCGCCGCCATGCCGGCGCAGTCGCCGACATTGTCGCCGACATTGTCCGCGATGGTGGCCGGGTTGCGGGGATCGTCCTCGGGAATGCCGGCTTCGACCTTGCCCACCATGTCGCCGCCGACGTCAGCGCCTTTGGTGAAGATGCCGCCGCCGAGACGCGCAAAGATTGAGATCAGCGAAGCGCCAAAGCCGAGCGCGACCAGCGCGTTCACGACCGTGCGGCTGGTCTGTTCCATGTCGAGCACGCCGACGAGGAAACCGTAATATCCGGCCACGCCCAGAAGCGCGAAACCGGCGACGAGCATGCCTGTAACGGCGCCGGCGCGAAATGCGATGGAGAGGCCCGCAGCGAGCCCGCTTTTGGACGCTTCCGTCGTGCGCACATTGGCGCGCACCGACACCAGCATTCCGGTGAAGCCCGCCGCACCCGACAGGACCGCCCCGATCAGGAAGCCGAGCGCCGTCCAGAAGTCGAACAGGCCGAGAATGATCAGCAGAATGACGACGCCGACAATGGCGATCGTGGTGTATTGCTTCTTCAGATACGCGTTCGCGCCTTCCTGGATCGCAGCGGCGATTTCCTGCATTTTCGCATCGCCAGCGCTCGCATTCAGCAATGACTGCGTCTGCCAGGCGCCGTAGGCCACCGCCAACAAGGCGGCGGCGATGACTAACCAGATCTCCAAACCCATTTCAGCCCCATTTCGGAAATTGCGGAACGGCGCGTTTACGCCCGGCCTGAACGACCGCGTCCCTGATCGGAAATTCGACCGCGGACGTCTGCCACAATCCCCTCGGCGGGGCAACTTGGTGAAAAATGTCGGAAATCAGCCGCGCGCAACGCGCGCGCTGCTTATCGCGCTTCGACGTTGATGATCTCGAGGCGATCGATGCGGCCCTCTCCGACCGCTTCCTCAATCGCCTGCATCAGAATGTCTCGCGCGAGCGCTTCGTCGATATGCCGGTCAGCGCTCATATCCGCGAGATTGGTGCGGTGGCCCGCACGAATGATGGCGTCGCGCATGAAGTGGGTCTGCTCACGCAGACGCCAGGGGTCGACGCCGTCGGCGGCAAACATGCGCACTGACAAGAACAGATAGGTGCGCAACCGGCCGTCTTCGATCGCCGGCACCGCGATCATCGGCATGTCGATGGCGCGCGGATTGTCGCCGGAAGACTCGCCGCCGCCATGACCGCCCCCGTGGCCTCCGCCATGGCCGTCATCCTCACCGGCCTCCTCACTCTCGCCATCGAGCGTGAAATTGGCCTGGATGCGGTTGGAGGGACCGCTTGAGCTTGAGCCGCCGGACGCAAAAGCGGCCTCGACAGGTGCAAGCGCGAGAACAAGAACAGCAAAGAGACGGAGCTTCGGCATTGCGACAGCATGGCCGTCAGCGCTTAGAAATGCGTGAACCCGGTCTGTTCGATTTGAATGACATCGCCGTTTTCATCACGCAGCACGACGCCTTCACCCGCTTCCACCCGGCCAATCACGCCGCCATCGAGACCGGACGCCGCTATCGCCTCAAGCACCGCCTCTCGCTCACGCGCCGGCGCGGTGAAGGCGATTTCGTAGTCATCGCCGCCGGTCAGCAGCGCTGACAATCTCTCGACCAGCGGCCCCGAGACCAGCCACGTCTCGCACCAACGCGACAGCCCTATCGCTGAGAGTTCCAGTTCGACGCGCACGTCTGAAGCTTTTGCGACGTGGCCGATGTCCGCGAGCAGACCATCCGAAATGTCGACTGATGCTGTGGCGAAACGCGCGAGCAGTTCGATCGCCGCCACACGCGGCTCGGGCACGCGGTAGCGCGCGAGAAGCGCTGCGCGCGTTTGCGCATCCATTTCGCCCAGCGCTTCCCCGCGTCCAACCCGCAAACCAAGATGCGCCGCGCCTATCGGTCCGGTGATGAAAACCAAATCGCCTGGCTTCGCCCCATTTCGCTGAGGCGTTTTCGAATCTCGCGCACCGAACACGGTTGTGGTCAGCGTGAGCGGACCCGGCGTCCGCGTCGTGTCGCCGCCAATCAATTTGACGCCATAGCGCCTTTGATCGGTGCGCAGCCCGTCGGCGAGCAGACCAATCTCGGCGGGATCGCGGCCCTCGGGCCAGGACAGGTTGAAGAGATAAAAGCGCGGCATCGCAGCCTTTGCGGCCACATCGGACAGGCTGACGCGCAAGGCTTTTTGCGCGACCGTCTCCAGAGGATCGTCCGCAAGGAAATGAACGTTCTCAATCAGCGTGTCGGTCGAGACGACCCAGTGCGCGTCCAGGAACGCAGCGTCATCGCGCAAGGCCAGCGCTTCGGGCGCATCCGCGGCAAGCGGAGCGAAGAATTTCTCGATGAGCCCGAATTCGTTCATTCGCCCGTTGGGCTGGCCGCGCCGTTCGAAACATTGCGCGCAACCGCGTCCAGCGCGCCATTGATGAATTTCGGCTCGTTGCTCTCTTCAAAGAAGGCGTTGGCGACATCGAGATAGGCGTCGATGGAGACATTCGGAGGGATGTCGGGACGGCGCAGAAGCTCAAATCCGCCCGCGCGCAGGATTGCACGCGCGGTGGCGTCCAGTCGCTCAAGCTTCCAGCCCTGGGCGAGCACCTCGACAATGGCGCGATCGATCTCGGATTGAGCTTCGACGACGCCCTCAACTATGGCGCAGAATAAATCCGTGTCGACGCCGTCTTCGCCGAAATCTTCCGTTAGCCGGTGGTCCTTGAATTCCTTGACGACGGCGGTGGCGCCGCGCCCGCTCATCTCAAGCTGATAGACGGCTTGCACCGCAGCGAGGCGTGCGGCTGCGCGCCGCTCTGCATAGCGCGACGGCCCGGTTGCGGACGCAGCGCTCATCGCGGTGCGAACGCTGCGCCGTTCTGGATGGGGATCATCGCCAGGCAGGCGCGAGCTGCGTCCCGGCCCTTATTCTTTTTATCGCGCTTCGCGCGCGCCCAGGCCTGGTCCTCGTTTTCGACCGTCAAAACGCCAAAGCCGATGGCGAGGCCCTTGTTCAGCGTCATGTCCATGATGGCGCGCGAACACTCCGTGCAAACATAATCGTAATGCGTCGTCTCTCCGCGAATGACGCAGCCCAACGCGACATAGCCGTCATAACCTGCATGACGATTGCTCGCCGCAGCGATTGCGGCCGGCACTTCGAAGGCGCCCGGCACGTTGAGCGTATCGACGCGCGCGCCGGCTTCTTCCAGCGTCTCGCGCGCGCCGGCTTCAAGCTCATCGGCGATGGCGTCGTAAAAGCGCGCCGTGACGATCAATATGCGCGGCGATTCAGGCGTCATTGTCGCGCCCATCAATGCGGACATGATCAACCACTGAAAGGCCGTAACCGGACAAACCAACCACCTGCATGCTCGTATTCGATAAAAGCTTCATCTCGCGCACGCCGAGATCGAGCAGGATTTGCGCGCCAACGCCATATTCGCGCAAACGCCGCGTTTCCTTCTCGCCCTCATCGGCGACTTCGCGCGGACCAAAGCGCTCGGCGATGGCGGACTTGTTCGCTTCACGGATGAAGACGATGACCCCGCCTTCGGGCGTGCAATCAATATGTCTGATGGCGTCTTCGATCAGCTCGCCGCGCGCGCCGCGTTCGCCTGCCACGTCGGCCGCGAAATCGACCTTGTGCATGCGCACCAGCGTCGGCGCGTCCTGGTTAGGCGTCCCCTTCACGAGCGCGACATGTTCACAGCCGTCGAGCGTGTTCTTGTAAACCACCATGCGGAAGCCTTCGCCCCAGCGACAATCGAACGGCGCTTCAAACTGGCGCTCGACGAAGCGGTCATTGCGGCGGCGATAAGCGATCAGGTCGGAAATCGCGCCGATCTTAAGACCGTGCCGGTCAGCGAACTTTATCAGGTCCGGCAAACGCGCCATCGAGCCGTCATCATTCATGATCTCGCAGATCACGCCAGACGGATTGAGGCCGGCGAGCCTGGAAATATCAACGGCGGCTTCAGTGTGGCCCGCGCGCGCAAGCACGCCGCCATCCTTGGCGACCAGCGGGAAGACATGGCCGGGCGAGACGATGTCGGCGCGGCCTTTGGAAAGATCGATGGCGGTTGTGATGGTGTGGGCGCGGTCATGCGCCGAAATGCCGGTCGAGACGCCCTCGCGCGCCTCAATCGAGACCGTGAACGCCGTCTGGTGGCGCGAGCGATTGTCCGACGACATCAATCTGAGATCGAGCTCGCGCGCGCGCTGCTGCGTCAGCGACAAGCAGATCAGGCCGCGGCCCTCTTTGGCCATGAAATTAATGACGTCCGGCGTGGCGAATTGCGCCGGAATGATCAGATCGCCTTCATTCTCGCGATCTTCGGCGTCGACGAGGATGTAGATCCGGCCATTGCGGGCCTCCTCGATGATGTCCTCGATCGGGGCGAGCGCGCTGGCGGGCTTCTCGTCTTCATTTGGCGATGGCTGAGGCGCTGGCATTTTCCGTCTTTCGCTCCGCTTGGCCGCACGCTTAGCGCAAATCGGCCATGCGGGCGAGGTAACGTGCGATCAGGTCGGCTTCAAGATTGACCTCTTCGCCCGTCTTCAGCGCGCCGAGATTGGTCGCCTCGGCCGTGTGCGGGATGATGTTCACTTCGAAATTGGCGCGCTCCGCGGCGTTCACGGTCAATGAGACGCCATTGACCGCGATCGAACCCTTCTCTGCAATGAAACGCGCAAGCTCGTCCGGCGCGCCGATGGCGAGCACGATCGAGCCGCCAGCATCGCGCTGCTCCAGCAAACGCCCCACCCCGTCGACATGACCGGCGACGAAATGACCGCCAAGCTCGTCGCCTGCGCGCAAAGAGCGCTCAAGATTGACGCGGCGGTCTTTGATCCAATGGCTCAGCGTCGTGCAGGACAGCGTTTCTTCCGACACTTCGACGTCGTGCCAGGCGCCGACGCCGTGCTGGCCCTTCTCGATGACCGTCAAGCAGCAGCCGTCATGAGAGATCGAGGTGCCGATCGCGATGGTGTCGGGATCATAGCTTGAGACGACGCGGAACCGGCGCGCATCGCGACCCTCGCTCACGTCGTCGATCACGCCGACATCGCTGACTAATCCGGTGAACATTCCTGAGCGCTCAATCCTGGCTAGCTGCCCGCATAATCATAAGGGCCGCCCTTCGCCAGCGCTGCGTGATAAGCCGGTCTGGCGTGAATACGATCGAGCCAGTCGCGGACATTGGAGCTTCCGCCGAGCCCGAGCCGGGCGTTCGTGATCTCGACGGGAAAGCTCATCATCACGTCGGCCGCTGAAAAGGCGTCGCCGGCAAACCAACCGGTCGCCGCGAGTTCGTCGTCCCAATAGGCCAGCATCGCTTCAAGCTCCGGCTTGGCGATGCCCGCATCGATGCGCTTGCCCGCCTGACGCAAGATCGGCTTGGCGAAGAACGGCGCATCCTGCTGCTGCAGGCGCGCGCCGATCAAAGCGACCATCGCCCAGGGCATGACGCCGCCCTCGGCGTGATGCATCCAGAAATCATAGCGCGCGCGTTCGGACGTTCCCGGTTCCGGCCGCAGCCGGCCCTCGCCGCGCGTATTAATGATGTGCTCGATGATGACGGCTGTCTCGGCCACGGTGTCGAGATCGTCCGTGACGACGGGCGACTTGCCGAGCGGGTGGACATCCTTCAGCTCGGGCGGCGCGCGCATGGTCACCGGGTCGCGCTGATAGCGCTTGATCTCATATTCCGCGCCGAGTTCCTCAAGCAGCCACAAGACGCGCTGAGACCGCGAATTGTTCAGGTGATGAACCACTAACATGTTCGGACCTCGCTCCTGTGCGCCTTCAGGCGCGGACATAACGTTCCCAAAGGTCAACGCCTAACGCGCTCGCCGACTGACGCACAAATCGCGGCGCATCAGCGAGCGCATCAAGTCCAAGCGCGCCGAGCCCGGGCCGGCCGTCTCCGCCCAAAATGAGCGGCGCGCGAAACCATTCCAGTCGGTCGACAAGGCTCGCGCGCATGAACGCCGCCGCCAGCATGCCGCCGCCCTCGATCAACACCCGCGCATCTTCAAAAGCGCAGCGCTTTTCCGCATGCGCCGCAAACCCGCAGGCGCGCAAAATCGCTGCGGCGTCAAGCGCGCCGTCTTCGCCGCGCCCGATGAAGGAGAAACGAACCGATGATGAAAAACCGCCGGCCCCGACAGCCGATTCACCCGGTCCGCCTTCCGCCGTGATCAACACGACGGGTCTGTCCGGGGCGGCGCTTTTGAACAGCTTCATGTCCGGCTTTGCGCGAAAGCGCCCGTCCGCAACGGCGCGGATCGGCTGAGCGTCGTCATATTCCGGCAGCCTGACCGTCAGTTCCGGATCATCATCGATCAGCGTCTGGGAGCCGATCAGCACGACGTCATGGTCCGCGCGCAGACGATGTCCTTCAGCGCGCGCTTCCTGCGAGGTGATCCATTGGCTTTCGCCGCTGCGCGTCGCGATCCGGCCGTCGAGCGAAGTCGCGAGCTTCAGCGTGACA
>JAUIEH010000350.1 GCA_030428405.1 Alphaproteobacteria bacterium | reverse complement strand
GCGCCGATCGATGGCGGAATGGCGGTGTCGTCGATGACGGCGCGCCACTGCGAACCATAGACTTCGACCCGGCCCGTCCCGCCCTCAAACGGCGCGACGACGCGCGCGCGCTCGCCGACTATCTGGCGTCCGCGTTCGTTGAGCCCGACGGGACCGGAATTCATGCGTCGACGCACGAAGGGTCCGACCGCCACGGTCAGCGCAATCGCGCTGACGGCGAACACGGCGAGGTCGCCGACAAGCGGCAGATCCAGGAACGCCTGCGTCGCAGCCGCGATCAGCGCCGCCGCCGCCGGCCACAAGAGATAAGTCGTGCCTGTAGAAAGTTCCGCAACGAGAATGACGCCGGCAAGCGCTAGCCAATGCCAGACGGTCATCTCCAATGCGAATTCGATCATGATCCTCGCGGCTCCGTTTCCGGAACAGAAGAACCGCCGGGTCGGTCAACAATAGGGCCAGGACGTGTCGCACTTTTGGCGATTTCCGTGAGACCGCCCAGCGTTGCTGCAATTCCCGACAATTCCGCCGGCAAGATCAGCGTGCGCTGCTGGTTCGACGTCGCCAGCTTTGCGAAAGCGTCCACATATTGCTGGCCGAGGAAGTAATTGATCGCCGCGAGGTCGCCCTCGGCGATGGCCTTCGAGACCATTTCCGTCGCTTTGGCTTCAGCCTGCGCTTCGCGCTCGCGCGCTTCGGCGTCGAGGAAGGCGGCTTCGCGCCGGCCTTCAGCCTCGCGAATGGCGGATTCCTTTTCGCCTTCCGCCCGCAGAATCGCGGATTGTTTTTCACCTTCCGCCTGAAGGATTTCGGCGCGTTTTTCGCGCTCGGCCTTCATCTGCCGCGCCATCGACTCGGTGATGTCGGCCGGCGGAGCGAGGTCTTTGATTTCGATGCGCGTCACCTTCACGCCCCAGGGATTGGTGGCGTGGTCGATGACCGTCAGAAGACGGGCGTTGATGTCGTCGCGCTTGGAGAGGACTTCGTCGAGATCCATCGAGCCGACCACGGTACGCACATTGGTCAGCGCCAGATTGACGATGGCGTGCTCGAGATTGTTGACCTCATAGGCCGCTTTGGAGGCGTCCATCACCTGGATGAACACCACCGCGTCGGCGGAGATCATCGCGTTGTCCTTCGTGATGACCTCCTGACGCGGAACGTCCAGCACCGTCTCCATCATGTTCATCTTCTTGCCGATGGAGTCGATGAACGGGACGATGACGTGAAGCCCGGGCGGCAATGTCCGCGTGTATCGGCCGAAGCGCTCCAGCGTGAACTGATAGCCCTGCGGCACGACCTTGATCGCCAGATAGACAAAGGCGATCGCAAGGACGACGAGTACTGCGACGAAAGCGAACATTGGTCCTACTCCCTCTCGGGCGGACGCCTCAGATTTGCGACAGCAGCGCTTCCGCGCTCGACACTTCGAAACCGCCGCCTTCTTCAACATTGAGCTGGCGAACGACCCCGTCATCGACGAGCATCGAAAAGCGACGGCTGCGAGGTCCGCCGAATGCCTTGGTATCCATCTGTAAACCTAAAGCATTCGCAAACGAACCGTCGCCATCAGCCAACATTTCGACTTTTGAGCCGACATTTTGTTGTTTGCCCCATGCATCCATGACGAAGACGTCGTTTACGGAAATGCAGGCGATCGCATCGACGCCCTTGGCGGAGAACGCATCAGCCTGGGCGACAAAGCCCGGCAGATGCTGCGCCGAGCATGTCGGCGTGAAAGCGCCGGGCACGGCGAAAACGGCGACCTTGCGGCCTGCGAAATAATCGCTGGTCGCGATATTGTCAGGGCCGGTCTCGGACATCTTGGTGAGCGTGGCGTCGGGAATCCGGTCGCCGATGGCGATGGTCATGAGCTTCTCCAGTGAGGGATTGAACGAGATGGCGGGTGTGGCCGAGGCGCCAGCAAGCGACCGGCCGGTCGAATTGAGCGGCTATTGTGACTTGCCCGGCGCATGGCGCAATCTCACATTTCGGTTATGGCGACGTCTGACATGAATGAAGATGGTTGGCTCAGAGGCAGGATGCTGATTGCGACGCCCGCGATCGGCGACCCGCGTTTCGAGCGCAGCGTGGTGTTCATGTGCGCACACTCCGACGACCATGCAATGGGCATCATCGTGAATAAGGCGATGGGCGCGCTGCGTCTGCCGGACCTGCTTGAGCAACTCGGCGTTCCCTCCACCATCCATGCGCCCGATCTGCCCGTGCTGAATGGCGGACCCGTCGACCGCGACCGCGGCTTTGTTCTGCATTCGAGCGATTATTCCTCCGACGGCGCGACCATGGACGTCTCCAGCGAAATCGGGCTGACCGCCACCAAGGAAGTGCTCGAAGCGATCGCTTCGCCCGGCGCACCGAACAAGGCGGTGCTGGCGCTCGGCTACGCGCAGTGGGGACCCGGTCAGTTGGAGGACGAAATTCAGTCCAACGCCTGGCTGACCTGTGCGGCCGATGACAGCCTCATCTTCGGCTCAGAACTCGACGGCAAATGGAGCCAGGCGCTGCATTCCATCGGGGTTGCGCCGGAAAAGCTTTCAGGCCTGTCAGGCACCGCCTAGCCGCACGCGCGCAAACTCCAGCGCTTCGCTCGCCGGCATGGCCGGCGCGAACCAGAAGCCCTGGCCGTGGTCGCAGCCAAGCTCCATCAACAGCATGGCCTCCTGATCGGTCTCGACGCCTTCCGCCACGACCTGCATCCCAAGCGATCGCGAAAGCTCCACGATTGACCCGACGATCTTGCGCGAAGCCGGGCTCGCGATAAGTGTACGGATGAAATAACGGTCAATCTTGACGACATCGAAGGCGAACCGCTCGAGCCGCGAAAGCGATGAAAAGCCGGCGCCGAAATCATCAAGCGCCAGCGAGGCGCCGGCTTGTTTGAGCATGGCGAGATGGGCTTCGACCCGGTCCGGATCGCGCATCACCTCGCCTTCGGTCATCTCAACCTTGAGCGAGCCCCTCGGCAAATCATGCGCGCTGATCAAGTCCGCGACCGCTTCAACGAACTGCTCGCTGGCGATTTCCTCAACGCCTGCATTGAATGAAATGAAGCGCGGCGTCACTTCCGGGGCCTTCGCCCGCCAGGATTTCAGCCGGCGCGCGACGGTGTCGCGCATCCATTCGTTGATGCGACCATCGAGTTCAAGCTCGACCGCCAACGGCAAGAAGTCGTCCGGCGGCAGCAGGCCGCGATCAACGCTCGGCCAGCGAACGAGCGCTTCAAACCCGTCGACGCGCTCCGTCTTCATGTCCACGATGGGCTGGAACCAGGCTTCGAAGTCGAGCCGGTCGACCGCGCGGCGCAGCTCGATCTCGAGGCCCAGCCTGCCACCCTCTTCATGCTCGGCGCTCTCGCCGACGCCGCCGAAAGCCGGCGCGATGACGCCGGTCAATGCGCGCGGGCCCTTTTCCGACCAGCCTGCCCTAATCCGGAGGCGGAGCGTCTTGCCGTCGCGCTCAGCCAGCCGCGCCAGCACGACATGAACGCCGTCATCATACTCGGCCAGTTGCGTCAGCTCGCCCTGATCGGGCTCCGCAAACAACGCAACAAAATCCGTCCACGTTGCATTTTG
>JAUIEH010000349.1 GCA_030428405.1 Alphaproteobacteria bacterium | reverse complement strand
TGGATTTCTGCATCTGCCTGCGCACCGCCGTCATCAAGGACGACGTCATGCATGTGCGCGCCGGCGCCGGCGTCGTCTTCGACAGCGATGCGGAATCAGAGCGCAAAGAGTGTCTGCACAAAGCGCAAGCGCTGTTCCGCGCCGCCGCCGAGGCCAAACGGTTTGAGTGAGCTGGCGGCGTTGGCCGAGCATTTCTGATGGCTGAGCACAGCGCACCTACGTTCGAGCAAATTCAAACCGCCCACGATGAGATGGGGTACGTGCTCGGCTGGCGCTTTTTGTACTCGCCTGTGGCGACTCTCAGCTCTGCCAGCTGCGCCGTCATCACGCTCAATCCCGGCGGCGACCATTTCCATGAGCCGCTATTTTCGTTCGAAAACGGCAACGCCTATGTCGACGAGACTTGGCCAGGCAAAGACCGCGGCGCCCATCCTATTCAACGCCAGGTTCAGCACTTGTTTGCGTTGATGGACCAACCTCCCAGCGACGTATTGAGCGGCGTCTACGTTCCCTTCCGCAGCCCCAACTGGGATTCGCTCCCGCAAAAATTTGCAGCGCTCGCATTTGCACGAAAGCTCTGGGGGCCGATCTTTGCGTCGCACTGCCCAACGACAATTGTGTGCGTAGGCAAACAAATCGTCGGTCAGGAAATAGCGGGCTTGTTGGACGCTCAGCTCTCAGGGCGCAAATCAGCGGACTGGGGCGAGATAACCTTAGATCTCTATCGTCACGCTCGAGGGCGCATCATCGTGACGCCGCACTTGTCGCGCTTCACGATTTTCGGCCGCGAAGGCGGCGATGACGCATTCAGCGAATTGCTGAGAGCGTAGGCTGACGCGCCCTGCCGCCTCTAGCTGCGCAAGCGCAGGCGCGGGCCGTCGCGACGTTCAAGCGCTGCGCGCACTGTGCTGACGTCAAAGCCGCGCGCCTCGGCCTCCGGCATCCAAGCTTCCAGCGCGCTCAGCGTTTCCGCATGCGGATGGCCGATGGCGACGGCGTAGCCGCGCTCGCGCGCAATGCGTTCTGCGCGGGCGAGCTGGCGGGCGATGTCGGCGCGCGTGCGCTCATCGTCGAGGAAAACGTCGCGGTCGAGCGCGTCGAGACCGGCCGCGCGCGCTTCAGCCCTCAGGACCGAGCGCGGATCGGTGAGGCTGTCGAGCGCATAAAGCCCGCGCAGACGCGCTTCGGCGAGCACCGGACGCAAGCATTCGGCGCACTGGGTGAAGCGGCTGCCCATGTGATTGTTAAAGCCCGTCGCGCCCGGCGCAGCGTCGAAGGCGGCTGAAGCGCGGCGCGCAATTTCATCCTGGCGCATCCAGGTCGTCACAGCGCCGGCGCCGGGGTCCGCCATGCCGATCGGCTCCATAGGCAGATGCACGAAGGTTTCATGGCCAGCGGCGCGCGCGCGTTCGTCGATGGCGCGCGCATTCGGCGCATACGCCAGAAGCGAGACCGTGATCGGCGCCGGCAGATCGATGACGCGCTGAGCTGCGGCGGCGTTGAGGCCGACATCGTCGATCACGATGGCGATGACAGGAGAACGCGGCGGATCGGCGAGCGCCACGGCTGCGCCAAGAAGCGCAAAACCCAGCGCGGTCACGGTCCAGCCGAACACGATGGCGCACAGCGCAGCGAAGCTGCGACGCGGGCCGTAACGGGTGTCGAATCGTAACGTCGTCATGCCCGATTGGGTCGGCCTCGTCGGGTTAATGACTTCTTACCTCGACGGCCCCTTCGCGCTATGACTGCGCGCTTGCACAACACCGGCGCGCTTCATGATCCTGGTCATCGACAATTACGACAGCTTCGTTTTCAACCTCGTCCACTATCTCAACGAGTTGGGGACAACGACGCATGTGGTGCGCAATGACGCGCTCAGCGTGGAAGACGCGCTCGCGATGAACGCTGAAGCCGTCGTCATCTCGCCCGGCCCCTGCGATCCCGCGCAGGCCGGCATCTGCGTGGCTTTGCTGAAGGCGGCGCCCGCCGATCTGCCCATTCTTGGCGTTTGCCTGGGGCATCAGGCGATGGGCGAAGCCGCCGGCGCGCGCGTGGTCGCAGCCCGAGATATCCTGCACGGCAAGACCAGCCCCGTGCATCACGACGCCACCGGCGTCTTCACCGCACTGCCGAGCCCCTTTTCGGCGACGCGCTATCACAGCCTCGCACTGGAGCGCGACACGTTGCCCGCGAGCCTCATCGTCAACGCCTGGACGGCGGATGGCGAAATCATGGGCCTGCGCCACGCCGAGAAAAACTGGCACGGCGTTCAATTTCATCCTGAATCCATCGCGTCCGAGCACGGTCATGCGTTGCTCGCCAATTTCCTGACGCTCGCCGGGCTGAGGCGCGCTGCGTGAGCATGGGCGGGGAAGCAGCAAGCCTGCGCAGCGCGCTAGCGCGTCTGGCCGACGGCGAGACCTTGAGTGCGGCTGAGGCGGAGGCGGCGTTCTCCGCGCTGATGGACGGCGACGCCGAAGACGCTCAGATCGGCGCTTTTCTGATGGGCCTGCGCGTGCGCGGCGAGAGCGTCGAAGAAATCATCGCCGGCGCGCGCGCCATGCGCGCCCGCGCAAGCGGCATCGAGGCCGCCGAGGACATAGTCGACACCTGCGGCACCGGCGGCGACGGCGCGCACACATTCAACATCTCAACCGCCGCGGCCATCGTCGCCGCCGGCGCCGGCGCCAAGGTCGCCAAGCACGGCAATCGCGCCGTTTCGTCCAAATCTGGTTCCTCCGACGTGCTGGCCGCGCTCGGCGTGAATATCGAATGCGGACCGGATATCGCCGCGCGCTGCGTCGCCGGCGCGGGCATCGGGTTCTTGTTCGCGCCCGCCCATCATTCCGCCATGCGCCATGTTGCGGGCGCGCGCCGCGCGCTCGGCCTACGCACCATATTCAATCTGCTCGGCCCTCTCTCCAATCCGGCCGGCGCACGCCGCCAGCTTGTCGGCGTCTATGACCGCGCGCTCATTCGTCCGATGGCGGAAGCGCTTAAGGGTCTCGGCGCGCAAAAAGCCTGGGTCGTGCACGGCCGCGACGGGCTCGACGAAATCACCACGACGGACTCAACCGACATCGCAGCGCTTGAAGACGGCGCGGTTCGGGAATTTGCGCTTTCGCCGGACGAGTGCGGGTTGCAGCGCGCGCGGCCTGAAGACCTCGCCGGCGGCGATGCTCAAGCCAACGCCGACGCCATCACGGCCCTTCTGAACGGCGCGCCGGGCGCGTTTCGCGACATTGTTGTGCTCAACGCCGCGGCCGCGCTTGTCGTGGCGGATCTTGCGGAAGATGTTCAAGCGGGCGCTGCGCGCGCCGCAGCCTCGATCGATGGCGGCGCAGCGCGTGAAGCGTTGTCCCAACTTGTCGCGATATCGAACTCAACGGCATGAAAAACCGTCTTGGCGCCATCATCGAGTACAAAAGACGCGAAGTCGAAAGCCGCATGGCGGCGTTCGGTTCGACCTTCACGCGCGATGCGCTGATTGCGCCGGCGACCAGAGGCTTTCGCGACGCGCTGTTGCGAAAGTCTGCTGACGGATGGCCCGCCCTCATCGCCGAGATCAAGAAGGCGAGCCCATCTGCCGGCG
>JAUIEH010000348.1 GCA_030428405.1 Alphaproteobacteria bacterium | reverse complement strand
GGCGACGTGCAGTCCGACACGGTCGCGCAGGGCTTTGGCTCGCTCGGCATGATGACCTCGGTCCTGATGACGCCGGACGGCCAAACGGTCGAAGCCGAAGCCGCCCACGGCACGGTCACGCGCCACTTTCGCGCGCACGAGCGGGGCGAAGCCACCTCCACCAACTCGATCGCGTCGATCTTTGCGTGGACGAACGGCTTGAAGCATCGCGGCCGGATGGACGACACGCCCGACGTCGTGCGCTTCGCAGAGACGCTGGAAGCGACCGTCATCGGCACGGTTGAAAGCGGCAAGATGACGAAGGACCTCGCCCTTCTCGTCGGCGACGAACAAGCCTGGCTGACCACGGAAGGCTTCATCCAGGAAGTCGCGACGCGCTTTGAAAACGCGATGGCGAACGCCTGACGGAGAAACGCCGCTGCACGCACGCTCGCGTCCCTTGTTGCTCTCAACCGTCTGCGCCATAGCGCTTGGCGCAGCGGTTGTGAGTGCGGGGACAGCCGCCGCGTCGGCGGAAACTTCAGAAAAGCGCGCCCCTTCCGCACTCGACGCAATTCTCGTTCAAACTGCGCAGCGCACGATGCGTACGCGCGCCAAGGTCGCGGCCATGACGGGCGGCTGGTCGGGCGAGTACCGATATGACGGGAAAAGCCCGGTCATCGTGCCGTTCAACGCCAATCTGCGCGACATCGACGGCGTCATAGACGGTGAAATCGACGAACCCAACACGTTCGGCGATCCGGGCGCGCCCATATTGTATTCGAGCATATCGGGCTGGCGCGCCGGCGTCGGAATTCACTTCGTGAAGAAATATAACGGCGTCGGCGGCGTCGATCACGCAGTGCTCTATGACGGCGTGATGTCGGCCGATTCAACGCGCATCGACGGACACTGGCGCATCGGCTCGACCACCGGGCCATTCCATATGGAGCGCAATCTGAGTGCGGCGTTGAACGCCGAAGAGCGCGCAGCTGAAGCCGACGGCTGAGCGCGCCTAGCTGCGCCGGACATCACCGAGAGCCTCGCGCAACGGTGCAAGCTGGACCTCGTAATTCTTCCAGCGCCCGGCGCCTTTGCGTTGCACGCCGTCACGCACTTGCGCCGCGCTCATCGTAAAGACGGTTCGGTCCTGTCCGCGCGCCCGCGTCAGCTCCGCCTCAAATGGCAAACCACAATAGTCCTGGAGCTGAGCGGATGCCGCCTCGGGATCAGTGAGCAGCGCTTCGTGATGCGCCTCGAAAGGCGGCGCCGGCAGCACATTCGCCCAATGATGCGCAAGCTCGTCAAAGGCGCGATAATAAGCGCCAAGCGCGCGCAGATCAGTCTTGAAATCGAAGCGCTCGCCAAAATTGGCGCGATATATCGATAAGCAGACATCCAGCGGGTCACGCCGTGCAATGATTATTTTCGCGGCCGGTAAAATTCGCGCGATGAAACCTACGCGCCAGAAATTGAATGGCGCTTTGTCCACGATGTAGCTGTCGCTTGTGGGCGCAGCATCAATCGCGCTCAGATAATCCTGCGCGTACCGGCCCGCATTCTCGTTCAGAACGCGCGCGGCGCCTGCGTCCGATTCCCGGGCATCTTCTTCGAACGCCGCATAGACGCGCGCCATCGCCTCGCTTTCGCCGATGCTTTCCACGCGCGAATGCGCAGAAACTATCTGGTCGAGCAATGTCGTTCCTGAGCGAGGCAGGCCGACGATGAAAATCAGACCACGGCCGCCATCGCAGGAAACAGGCTCTGACGTGTACAAATCTTTTGAAAAGAGTGCTTTGACGTTGGACACGCGCGCTGCAAGCCGGTCTGCGCTGAACACGACGCCGCGCCGCTGATTGTCCTTCGCGGTGATTTCGTTTGCGCGCGTGAACATCTCAAATGCGCGATCGAACGCACCCTGGTCTTCCAAACCGAGCGCCGCCGCATTGGCCGCCACGGCCTGCATGTTCGGCGTCATTTCCTCGTCGCGCGAAAGCGCGTCCAACTGAGCCAGCATTTCATCATCGAGCGCGCTTGGCGCCAGTTCCGAGAGAATCTCATAGGCGCGCGCCATGCGTGGCTCAACACGGATCGCCGCTAGGGCGTCGGCGTGCGCCTCATCAAGCCTGCCGAGATAAACATTGAGCCGCGCGCGCAAAGCGAGCGTTTCGGCATGGTCGGGTTCCAGCATGACGGCGCGCCCGATCGCGCCGCGCGCCTGTTCCGCATCGTTGGCCGACAGAGCAAGTTGGGCCAGAAAACGAACAAGGCCGGCATCCGCTGTCTCATCCGGCAGCGCGCGCGCGAAAACAGAAAGCGCCAGATCATTGCGCCCCAGATCCTGCAGGCGCAACGCCCAATAAGTAGCGATGCGCACACGCTGGGCCGCATCCAAAGCATTCAGCGCGATATTGGCCGACGCGACCTCCGCGGCATCGTCGAGTGCATAGGCGGCCGGCGCGGCGTAATAAATATCCCGCGGATCATGCGGCGTTCGCGCCCGCGCATCGTGTAGGCATTGCTGAGCCAGCCGCGCTTCGCCCAATCGAAGCGCCGTTTCAGCTCGACCATACAAGGCGTCGACATCATCCGGTCTCAGAATAAGCAGCCGTCGATAGGCTTCATGCGCTTGGACCACTTCGCCTGCGCGCAGCGCGCTCGCCGCGAGTAAAGACCATGAGGCCGCATCTTCCGGATTCAGCGCAAGCGCGCTGCGCGCAAATTGGGCGGCCGCCTGCGGCGCATTGGCGTGCAGTGCTGCGACCGCCTCGTCGAATGTCTGCGGCGCGGCTTGTTTCGGCATAATCCGTCAGCTCACGGCGCAACGCGCCTTGGTCACGACATGGAGACGATCGCCGGCGCCTCAGGCGGTTGCCGCACGCGCCTTTTCGATTTCCGCCTTGATTGCGGCCGCCGCCTCAGCAGCCTTGGCGCCGTCGGGTCCACCCGCTTGCGCCATGTCCGGCCGTCCGCCGCCGCCTTTGCCGCCGACCGCCTTGGCGCCGGCTTGTACGAGCGCGCGCGCGTCAATGGCGTCTTTGAGGTCGTCAGTGACGCCCACCGCCAGCGCAGCCTTGCCGTCTGTCACGCCTATATAAGCGACAACGCCGGAACCGAGCTCTTGCTTGCCCTGATCGATCAGCGCACGCAGATCCTTGCCGCCGACGCCGTCAGCGACGCGCACGATCGCCTTCACGCCGGCGATATCCTCGGGCGCATCCGCGCCGCCCGAGCCGCCGCCGCCGAGCGCGAGTTGTTTCTTCGCATCAGCCAGAGCGCGCTCAAGCGCCTTGCGTTCTTTAAGCACCGCGTCGAGACGGTCAGCCACCTCCTCCGTGCGCGTCTTAAGCGTTTCCGCCAGCTTGCGCGCAATGCCAGCCTGTTCGTCCAACCAAGCTTTTGCGGCGGCGCCCGTCAGCGCCTCGATGCGGCGCACACCGGCGCCGACAGCGCTTTCCGCGATGATCTTGAACAAGGCGATGTCGCCCGTGCGCGCGACATGGGTGCCGCCGCAGAGCTCGACGGAATAGGCCTTGTCCAGATCGGACAATTCGCGCCCCAGCGTCAGCACACGGACCGAATCGCCGTATTTTTCACCAAACAGCGCCAAAGCGCCC
>JAUIEH010000347.1 GCA_030428405.1 Alphaproteobacteria bacterium | reverse complement strand
GCGGTTCTGTCTCGAAGCGCAGGGCTTCGCCCGTCAGCGGGTGGTCGAAGCCCAATATGGCGGCGTGGAGCGCCTGACGGCGGAACTCCGAAAGGACGCGGCCGTCATCGCCGGTCCGCCGCTTCAGCGCGCGCCCGCCTTTGCCATAGACCTGATCGCCTAGGATCGGCGCGCCAAGATGGGCGAGATGCACGCGGATCTGATGCGTGCGCCCGGTCTCAAGCTCGCAGCGCACAAGGGCGGCCTGGGGCGTGCCGGCGGATTGTCCGGGCTCCTGGCCGTATTGGCGCACGGTTTCGTAGTTCGTGACGGCGCGCCTGCCGCGTTGAGCGTCCAGCGGCAGCACCATCTGTTTGCGCCGGTCGCTTGGCGCGCGTGCGATCATCGTTTCGATGCGGCCGGAACGCGGCTTCGGCGCGCCGCGCGTTGCGGCGAGATAAGCGCGCTCGATGTCGTGGGCGGCGAAAAGGGCGGCGAGCCCCTGATGCGCGGCGTCGGACTTCGCAACGACCATGACGCCGGATGTGTCCTTGTCGAGCCGGTGCACGATGCCCGGACGCTCCACCCCGCCAATGCCCGACAAAGAGCCCTGGCAATGATGCAGGAGCGCGTGGACGAGCGTGCCGGTCCAGTTGCCGACGGCGGGATGCACGGCCATGCCGGCCGGCTTGTTGAGGACGATCAAGGCGTCGTCTTCAAACAAGATGTCGAGCGGGATTGCTTCCGGGACGGGCGCTGCGGGCGCAGGCGCCGGAATCGCCAGAACATAAAGCGCGCCCGCGCCGACCTTCGCCGTGGGGTCGCGCAGCTCTTCGCCGTCGACGGTGAGCTGACCCGCCTCGACCAGCGCTTTGCAGCGCGTGCGGGACAAATCCTCCCAGACATCGGCCATCCAGCGGTCCAGACGCGCGCCTTCATCGGCCGCTTCGGCGCGGCGTTCGCGGATTTCAGGGGCGCGCTCTACCGTAGCGCTGCGGGCTTCGTTCATAATGCCATCATAAACGCGCTAAGGGGGCTGCGCCCATGACTCAGATTTTCACGGCGCCGCCTGGCAAAGAAGGCCAGGTGCGCATGTTGTTCACGCTGATCGCTTTCATGACGGTGGCGATCATATTCATCATGGGCATGTTTTTCGGCCGCGCGCTGGCGCCGACCGGCGTTGCCGATCCGCCCGAGACCATCGATTTCGCCGCTGCGCCCGAGGTCGAAGTGACGCTGCCGCCGGGCGCGCGCGTCATCGACGTGTTCGCCAGCGCCGACCGCGTCACTTTGATCGTCGAGACCCCGCGCGGCGAGCAATCCGCTTATACTGCGCCGGTGACGGGTCTATCCGACGCCGCGCGCCTGCGCTTTGTGTCGGACGAATGAACGTCATTGCGCTCGCGCTGAGGCGCGCAAGGTCATAGCATCCGCCGCCTCAGGCAAAGGGGGGAGGCCGATGCCGATAGATTTTCAGATCACACGCCGGACCGCGCTGATCGGCGCGGGGCTCGCTGCGGCTGCGTGCTCGCAATCGCAGACATTTCCGCCGCGCCCGGCTCAGACCGGCGTCTTCCGCCATGGCGTGGCCAGCGGCGATCCATTGCCTGACCGCGTGGTCATCTGGACCCGTCCGACGACGGACGCGCCCAGCCTGGACGTGCGCTGGGAGATTGCGCGCGATCCGAACTTCTCGCGCGTGCTCGCGTCCGGAACTGTCGAGGCGCGCGCGGAAAACGATCATTGCGTGAAGGTCGATGTCGAAGGCCTGGAGCCGGGCCGCGACTATATCTACCGCTTCATCGCGGACGGGGAGACTTCGCCCGTCGGGCGCGCGCGCACGCTGGTCGAAGGCGATCTGGCGCGCATGGTCATCGCATTCATTTCGTGCTCGAACTATCCGGCCGGCTTTTTCAACGCCTATCGTGCGCTCGCCGGACGCGCCGATGTCGACCTCGTTCTGCATCTTGGCGATTACATCTATGAATATGGCATGGGCGCCTATGCGACGGAGCGCGCCGAGGAGTTCGGCCGCGTCGTCGATCCGCCGCATGAGATCCTGACGCTAGAGGACTACCGGCGCCGCTACGCGCAATATCGCGCCGATCCCGACCTGCAGGCCGCGCATGCGGCCGCGCCCTGGATCACAACCTGGGACGATCACGAAACCGCGAATGACAGCTTCGCGACGGGCGCACAAAATCATCAGCCGGATACGGAAGGGCCGTGGTCGGAGCGTCGCGCCGCAGCACTTCAGGCTTATTACGAATGGCTGCCCATTCGCGACCCGGCGCCCGGCCGCGACCAAGCTCAGGCCTGGCGCACGTTCGAGCTGGGAAATCTTGCGACCCTGTTCATGACCGAGACGCGCCTTGCGGCGCGGTCCCCGTCGATCACGGATGCGGACTTTCCCGTGCCGCTGGACTCCGACCCCGATGACGCCGAGGTGCGCGAGCGCGTGCGGCGCTTCCTGACCGAAGAGGTCGGCGATCCCGATCGCGAAATGCTGGGCGCGCTGCAGCGTCAAGAGCTCGAAGCCGCTTTCGCCGCCTCGACGGCGGCGGGCAAGTCCTGGCAGGTGCTCGGCAATCAGGTGCCGTTCGCGCCGATTTTCGCGCCGGTCTATACCCGCGTCCTGCCGCGCTATGTCTTGTGGTATGCGCGCATGCGCGGCGGCATGGTGTGGGATTATGTGCGCCGCACCGCCTTCAATATTCCGTTGACGTTCGATAGCTGGGACGGCTTTCCGGCCGAGCGCGAGCGCGTCTATCAGATTGCGGAGAATACCGGCGCTAACCTGATCGTGACGACGGGCGACACGCACACTTTCTACGCCGCAGACCTGGCCGATGCTTCCGGCGCGCGCCGGGGCGTCGAGTTCGGCACGTCCAGCATCTCAAGCCCGTCGGAATTCGACGGCGCGCCGCCGGGTGTGAATTACGGCGCGCTTACGGTTGAAGCCAATGAGGGCGTGCTGGCTTTCCATGAGCCGCAAACGCGCGGCTACACGCTCTTGGAGCTGACGCCGGACGAGGCCGTGGCGACCATGATTGGCATGGAGACCGTGCACCAGCCCGATGACACGCGCTCACACGCTGTTGCGCGTTTCTCCACGCGGCGCGCGGCCGGAGGCGGCACGACCGGACTGGAACGCCAGATCGTTTGATGAGGGGCGAGCGGCGCGGCCCGCCGCTGCGCCGCCGCATTTCTGCGACAGCGTGCGCGCGGGCAGGATTTCAACTCAAGGGGAGTTAGGCATGGCTTTCAAAATGATGTTTCGCGTCATGGTCGCCGCAGCCGGCTGCGCGGCGCTGAGCGCACTTGCTGTTTCGGCGCAGGAAGGCGACGAGGCCGACGCCGCGGCGGAGGCGGCTGCGCCCTCAATCGCGGGTCTCTACGCCGCCGGTCCCGTCATGATCGATTTCATGGACGACGGTCATCACGTCGTGTTCACGGCTGAGATGGGCGTTTTCGCATTGGGGCATTATTCCGTCGAGGACGATGTCCTGGCGGTGGATGATCGCGGCGGCATTGGTCACTGCCCCGAGATGATCGGCCTGTATGCAATCGAGCCGACAGAGGCCGGTTTCACGCTGAGCGCGGTCGACGACAGCTGCACGGATCGCCT
>JAUIEH010000346.1 GCA_030428405.1 Alphaproteobacteria bacterium | reverse complement strand
TAAATGCTGTATGAGCTTCACAGGTTCGCAGACCAGATTCAGCCGCTGAATCTGTTTAATTACACGACGTTCCGCGCCGGCGGGGCGATCCTGACGGCGTTGTTCCTGGCGTTGATCTGCGGGCCGAGCTTCATTCGCTGGATGCGGGCCAAGCAGGGCAAAGGCCAGCCCATCCGCGCCGACGGGCCTGAATCCCACGTCGTCGAGAAAGCCGGCACGCCGACAATGGGCGGCTTTCTGATTCTCTTTGGAATGCTGGTCTCGACCCTTCTTTGGGCTGACCTTTCCAATCCTTATGTCTGGGTGATCCTGCTGGTCACGACATCGTTCGGCGCGGTCGGCTTCATCGACGATTTCACCAAGGTGACCAAGCAGAGCCATGACGGGCTTTCGGGCCGCGTGCGGCTAGCGATCGAATTCGCCGTCGCCGCCGTCGCCGCCTTGCTTTTATCGCTGATCGCGGCGAGCGCGGATAATGCGCCGGAGCATTATTCGACCTCGCTGACCGTTCCGTTTTTCAAGGACTTCCTGATCAATCTGACCCTGATCGGCTTCGTCGCCTTTGGCGCTTTCGTCATTGTCGGCGCCGGCAATGCGGTCAATTTCACGGACGGTCTGGACGGTCTGGCCATCGGCCCTGTGATGATTGCGGCCGCGACCTTCGCCGTCATCGCCTACATCATGGGCACGCCGCGCTTTGCGGATTATCTGTTCTTGCCGTCCACGCCGGGCACGACGGAAATCTCGGTTCTGCTCGCCTCTCTGCTCGGCGCCGGGCTTGGCTTTCTCTGGTATAACGCCCCGCCGGCCATGGTTTTCATGGGCGATACGGGCTCGCTCTCGCTCGGCGGCGCGTTGGGCGCGACGGCCGTTGCGGTCAAGCAGGAACTCGTGCTCGCCATCGTCGGCGGATTATTCGTGCTCGAACTCGCATCGGTCGTCGTTCAGGTCGTCTCATTCCGCCTGTTCGGACGCCGGGTCTTCCGCATGGCGCCGATTCACCATCACTTTGAGAAGATGGGGTGGAAGGAACCGACGATCGTGATTCGGTTTTGGATCATCGCGATCGTGCTCGCGATTATCGGTCTGGCCACGCTGAAGTTGAGATAGGCCTGTCCGTGATCATTCCGCACGAGTTCGCCGGCCGATCGGTCGCCGTCTTCGGTCTCGGCGCGTCCGGCGTTTCCGCCGCACGCGCTTTGGCCGCTGCGGGCGCGCACGTGCATGCCTGGGATGATTCCGAAAACGCGCGCGCACAAGCCGAAGCCGCCGGTGTGCCGCTCGAAGACCTCAATAAGCGCGACTGGGCCGGACTTGATTCGCTGGTCATCGCGCCAGGCGTGCCGGCGACGGGGCCGAACGCGCACCGCATGGCCAATCTCGCCCGCCTGACCGGGCTTGAGATCATCGGCGACATTGAGCTGTTTGCGCGCGCGCTCGGCGCAGCGCCCGCCCATATGCGCCCGCGCATCGTCGGCGTCACAGGCACCAACGGCAAATCCACCACCACCGCGCTGATCGGCCATATTCTGCGCCAGGCGGGGCTCGACGCCCATGTCGGCGGCAATATCGGCAAGCCGGCGCTGGACCTGCCGGAATATCACGCCGGCGCCATCTACGTGCTGGAGCTGTCCTCCTTTCAGCTCGAGCTGACCTCGTCGCTCAAGCCGAATATCGGCGTTTTGCTGAACATCGCGCCGGATCATCTCGACCGCCACGGTTCGATGGAGGCCTATGCCGGCGCCAAGCGCCGGCTGTTTGCGCGTCAGTCCGGCGATGATGTCGCGGTCATCGGCGTGGATGATTCCATGTCGCAGCGCATTTCAGCGGAGATGGCGCGAGCGGGCGGTCCGCGCATTTCGCGCATTTCGCGTGAACGGACATTATCGAACGGCGTTTATGCCGTGGGCGGCGTCATCTATGACGCGCTCGGCGGTTCGGTTTCAGACGTTGCGGACTTATCGCGCGCGCGTGCGCTCCGGGGACGTCATAACTGGCAAAACGCCACGGCGGCCTACGCCGCCTGCCGCGCGCTCGGCCTGGCGCCCAAAAAGATCGAGGAGGGGCTCTACAGCTTTCCCGGCCTCGCACACCGCATGGAGGAAGTCGCCCAGCGCGGTGCGGCGCGCTTCGTCAACGACTCCAAGGCGACCAATGTCGAAGCCGCGCGCCAGGCTCTGGCGAGCTATGAAAACATTTTCTGGATCGCGGGCGGCCGCGCCAAGGGCGAGTCCTATGCCGAGCTTGCGCCGCTGATGGCGCGCGTGACGAAGGGCTTTCTCATCGGCGAAGCGGCCGAAACGATCGCTGCGCAATTGCGCGGCACGGCCGTGTTTGAAATCTGCCGCAATATGGAAACCGCCGTCGAGAAGGCTGCTGAGGCCGCTGCGGCGAGCGAATCGCCTGATCCTGTCGTCTTGTTGTCGCCGGCCTGTGCATCATTCGATCAGTACAAGAATTTCGAGGAGCGCGGCGATGCGTTCCGACGATTGGCGCAAGCCGCCGCCGGCCGGTCAGCGGCCGAGGCGCGGCCTTGAGCGTTCAGGCGCGCGATCAACGATCTCCCATAGCGCTCTGGTGGTGGAGCATCGACCGCACGACGCTCGCCGCCGTCGCCGCGTTGCTGATCGCGGGGCTCCTATTGTCGCTCGCCGCCAGCCCTGCGGCCTCTGAGCGCTATGGCGAGCCGGAGTTTCATTTTCTCGGCCGCCAGGTCCTGTTCGCCGTGCTCGCCTTCAGCCTCGCGCTGGCCATCTCGACGCTCAGCCCGATCGGCGCGCGCAGGCTGGCCGCACTCGGGTTGGCCGGCTGCATCCTCATTCTCCTGCTGACGCCTTTGCTCGGCCACGATGTCGGCGGCGCGCGGCGCTGGATCCGCATTGCGGGCTTTTCGCTGCAGGGCTCGGAATTCGCCAAGCCGACGCTGATCGCGGTCACCGCCTGGCTTATGAGCCGCGCCGTCGAAGCCGGCGAACGAAATGCAGCCATAGCGGCGCTGGGCGTGTTTCTCCTCGTCGCGGTCATGACCGCGAGGCAGCCTGACATCGGCCAGGCCGCGCTTTTAACCGTGTGCTTCGGCGCGGTTGTTTTCGCCGTCGGCGCGTCGTGGCGCTGGATGCTCGGGCTCATCATCGGCGGCGGCCTCGCCAGCGTGGCCGCCTATGTGATTTTCCCGCATGTGCGCGACCGGCTGGCCGGCTTTCTAAATCCCAGCGAAGCCGACACCTATCAGATCGATTTGGCGCATCAAGCGGTCGCGCGCGGCGGATTGTTCGGCGCCGGTCCCGGCGAGGGCGTCATCAAGCGCACGCTGCCCGATGCGCATACGGACTTTATCTTCGCCGTCGCCGCCGAGGAGTTCGGCTTGATCTTCGCACTCGCGGTCATTGCGGTGTTCGGGGTTTTGACGGTCCGGCTGTTGACGCGCGCGCGTCGGCTCGCGGATCGCGAAAGCCGCGCGGTCGTGGCCGGACTGGCCGCGCTTATCGGCGTGCAGGCGAGCGTCAATATCGCCATGACCCTGGCGCTGACGCCGCCCAAAGGCATGACCTTGCCGTTCATCTCCTATGGCGGCTCGTCACTGACCGCGATGGGACTCGTCGTCGGGCTC
>JAUIEH010000345.1 GCA_030428405.1 Alphaproteobacteria bacterium | reverse complement strand
GCTCCTGTCGGCTCGAACGCAGCTTGCAGGAGCGCCGCCGCCGGACCGGTCGGCCACAGATCGACCCAGAGCGGGGCTTGCGCGATTAGAAGCGAATAGCCCGGAACGCTGAGCGCGAAGATGACGCCGATCATCGGCAAAAGCACGCGGAACACGCTATCAAACGGCGCTGCGATGATGACGCCGGCCAGCGTCGCCATTGCTCCGATTGCGAACAACCCACCGACCAGCGCGGCATGATTGAGCGCGCCGTCATAGACGATGAGGACGAGCGCGAGCATTTCAAACAGGCACAAGCCCGACACCATGACCATGCGCACGGCGAGGCCAAGCCATGACGGCGCCGGCGTTACGGCGAGATTGGCGAGCGCGCCCTCATTGCGTTCGGCGAGCAGCAAGAACCCCGTCAGCATGACCGGCGCGATGGCCTGATCGATCAGGATCACGGCGGTCATCAGATCGGCGAAGCCGTCGAAGTCCACGTTCGATATGGGCGATAACAGCGCCAGCAAAATGACGAGCACGACCAGCGTCGCGGCGACATAGCCCGAGCGCCAGAACAAGCGCGCATCCGTGACGATGAAAGCCGCTATCGCGCGCATCATGTCAGCGACCGCCCCGTGACCTCGATGAACACATCTTCCAGGCTAGATTCCTGGCTGTGCATCGTGTCGATCCGAGTCTCGCGAAGAAGACGCTGGAACGCTTCGTTTTCGCTCAGCCCGTCGAGCGGAAACTCTTCATGCTGAAGTCCGCCAGGCGTCTCATAACCGACGCGCAGCGCGCGCTTGCCGTGCTCGATGCGCAGAGCCTCCGGCGCGCCGACGCTGTGCAGCCCGCCGTCCACGAGAAAACCAACGCGATCGCACAGCGTGTCCGCCACCATCATGTCGTGCGTCGTGAGAAACACGGTCGCGCCGTTATTTTTCAGCTCAAGGATGAGTTCGCGGACATTGCGCGCATTGACCGGGTCCAGCCCGGCTGTGGGTTCGTCGAGAAAATAGATCTCGGGCTGGTGCAGAAGCGCGCGCGCCAGATTGAGTCTGATCTGCATGCCCTTGGAGAATTTATCGACGCGCTTGTCGATGTCGCCGCCCAGGCCGACACGCGCGAGCACGTCTTCGGGCTTCAGCGTTTCACGCTGATAAAAGCTCGCGAAGAAGCGCAGATTTTCGCGCGCGCTGAGCTTTTTGTAGTTGGCCGGAAATTCGAAGCACACGCCGATATGCTCGAAATAATCCCCGCCCCAATCGCTCAGCGCCTTGTCCATCACGACCACGTCGCCGCGATAGCCGGGCAAGAGCTTCATCAGGATTTTCTGGGTCGTCGACTTGCCGGCGCCCGAGGGCCCGAGAAAGCCGAATATCTCGCCGCGACCGATAGAAAACGACAGATCAGAGACGGCGGGCTCTGAAGCCCCATACGCGAAGGTCAGGCCGTTCACGTCAATCAAAGCGCGGCTCCCGCGCAACGCCGCTCATGCGCGGCGGCGGGACCCTAGACCTGCACAACTGCGCGCGCAAACACGCGCCGACGGTCCGGCCTCCTCCGCCTTGACAGCTGCGACTCGCGATCGGCTGCGGCGCGAATCATTTATGATTGATCGATTGAGTCCGCCCTCGGCAGCGCGCCGGGGTGCGGTGGGGAGAAACCGCGCGACGTGAAGGCCAGCGAGTTCAAGGACAAGCTGTTATCGCTAGCGACCACGCTGAATGCGGCGGGCGCGCGCAGCGCCGCGTCCGATTTGCGCCGGCTGTGCGCGATTTTCGACTCCGCGCGCGAAGAATCCGTCAACGTCTATCTCAACAAGCTCGACGGGCTGGAGCTCGACGAGCCGCGCACGACCGGGCCCACCGTCAGCGATCTCAGGCCCCTGCTCGCAGCGTTGGTCGGTTGGCTCGCCGGTCAGCTGAAAAAGCAGCCGCTTGAAGACTATGAGCGCTTCGTCGAGTTCCTCGCGCTGCATGGGCGCGACGACATCGCGGCGTTAGCGCGCGCAGCCAATGACATTGTTCAAGGCAAACGCCGCAAGAAGCCGAAACAGGCGCGCGCCATCGCCGATGCGCGCATCGTGGAAGATTATGTCCGCGCGCTCGAACAAGCCGGCGAACAGCCCGAAGAATTCGCGCGCGTCTGCGAGCGCGTCGATTACGACCGCGCCGTGGGCGATTGCGAAGCCGCCGCCATCGCCGACCGCATCGCAGGCCCCTGCCGGCCGGATGTCGAGAAATCCGAAGCCATGGAGCGCATTCGACGGCTCAGCCGCGCGCACGCGCTGGCGGCGACACGCTCGACCGCAGCCTAGGCGCGACCGCCTTGATGGCGCCAAACTCCCGCATGCGAATGCAAGCAAATGAGCAAGGGTCGTAAATCATGACGCGCGTTACGCTGGATCTGACGAAACTTGTCGCCGATGGCGCATTGAGCGCGGCGGAAGCTGAACGTCTGCGCGGTCTCGGCGAAGCCACTGGCCGCAGCCGCATCCTCGTCAATGTGCTCCTGATTTTCGGCGCGCTCGCCGTGACCGCAGGCGTGCTGGCGTTTCAGCCGCCGCTGGATGTGGGCCTTGGGCTGGCGATCGGCGCCGTTTCGCTTGGCGGCGTGCTGATCTATCGCGCCAAGGACGAATGGGGCCTGTTGGGACAGGCGCTCGTCCTGATGGGCGTGCTGGGGGTGTGCGCCTGGATCGGCATGCGCTTCAATGATCTCGAAGCGCCCTGGCCGTCATATATCTGGCCGCTCATCACGGGACTGACGCTCGCCGGCGCAGTCGCCTTCCGCAACGCCGTCCTCGCGGCGCTTGTTCCCATCGCGCTTGGTCACTGGGTGGGGTCGGGCACGGGCTATTGGCACGCCTCCTACTTCCTGTTCGTGCGCGAGGCGACGGTTTCGATCGGTGTCTTCACGCTGCTCGGCGTCGCCCTCTTCTGGGGCCGCGCGCGATTGCCGGACGCCTACAACCTCGTCACCACTGTGATGGCGCGCGTGTCGTTCTTCCTCGCCAATTTCGGCTTTTGGATCGGCTCGCTCTTCGGCGACCATCCCGGCGAGCTCTGGGCGACGGCGGGCATGGAGCCCGCCGAACGCAACGCATGGAACGATCAGGCCTTCTATATTCCCGACTGCGTCTTCTCGATCGGCTGGGCCGCCTTCCTCATCGCGGCGATCGTCGTCGGCGTGCGCACGCAGCGGCGCTTCATTTCGAACACCGCAATCGTGTTCCTCGCCATCCATCTCTATACGCAATTGTTCGAAGTGCTCGGCGCGCAGCCGCTCATCCTGGTCGCGGGCGGCGTGTCGCTGATCGTCTTCGGGGTTGGCCTCGCCCGGTTCGACCGCTGGCAGCGCGAACGCCGGACGCCCGCCTAGCCCGGCGGCGGCAAAGCGCCGTCCATGCCGAGAATCGATCGTTCCGCATCGAGCTGAATCACGAGATCGGCGCGGCGCATGCCCGCCATCATGCTTCTGGTGACGCGCTCGTAGTGCGACATGAATCTAGACATGCGCGATTCAAGATCCTCGGGCGGCTTCTGTTTCGCCGCGGCGTAATGCGCGCGCTCGGCCGCACGCCGCCAATTGGTGACAGTCTCCCAATCCGGAGCCGCCAGATTGATGACCG
>JAUIEH010000344.1 GCA_030428405.1 Alphaproteobacteria bacterium | reverse complement strand
CACGCTGGGATGCAGCTCGCCAAACTCTGCGAGCCGCACTTTGGGTCCGAGCTGCAAAACGCCTGAGCGCCCCGGATGCCACCACGCACTCGCCGGCGCTGCGGTCTGCAGATTAGCGATCGGCGCGCCCGCCGCCTCCAGCGCAGCCAGCGCATCGGCCTTTACGTCGTAGACGTCGGTTTCCGCTGCGCCTTGCCAGTGACGCACGGCCGAGCGCCGGCGCACGCCCGCAGCGACCCATTCCTGACCGTCCGGCGCGGCCGTGCGGTAGATCGGACCGACCTCCATCAGCGCGGCGCCCGGCAGTCCGCGATCGGCGTTGCGCTGAGAGGCTTGGAGAAGATGCGGCAGAGGCGATGGCCGCATGCAGTCGATTTCCGCAGAGATTGGATTGGCCAGCTTCAACGAGCCGTCGCCGCCAAACAATTTGGCGTGCTCGGTCAAACAGAACGACCAGGTGATCGCCTCCATGAGGCCGCGCTGAGCGAGCGTGCGACGCGCGTGCTCGATGCGCCGGCGCTCAGGCCGCATGGCCGGCGGACGACGCCCCTCCGGGCGCGGCAGCGGCACGGCGTCCAGCTTGTTATAGCCATAAACGCGCACGACCTCCTCGACGAGACAGGCCTTGCCCTCGACATCAGCGCGCCAACTCGGAACCGACACCGTCCAGCTCTTGGCGCCTTTCGGCGCGTCTACGCCGAAGCCGAGCGATTCCAGAATGGCGACGACTTTCTCGCGCTTCAGGTCGAGCCCGCTCAGGCGCTTAATCTCCGCAGGCGGAAATTTCACGTCAGGCGGCGGCGCAGGAATTTCGCCTTCGATCAGAACCTCGGAGGCCTCGCCGCCACACATGTCGAGTATGAGCTGCGTTGCGAGTTCGAGGCCTTCTTCGACCGAGTTCGGATCGACCCCGCGCGCGAAGCGATATTGCGCGTCAGAAACCAGGCCCAGCTTGCGGCCCGCGCGCGCAATGGTCAGCGGGTCCCACAAGGCCGCCTCGACCAGCACGTCGGTCGTTTCTTCCGAACAGCCGGTCTCTTCGCCGCCCATCAGGCCTGCGAGCGATTCCACCTTGCCGTCGGCGATGATTACGCCGATGTCCTCATCGAGCTCATATGTCCGCTCGTCCAGCGCGAGCAGGCTTTCGCCCTTCTTGGCGCGGCGGATGGTGAGGTCGCCTTTCGCCTTCGCAGCGTCAAAGACGTGGAGCGGTCTGGCGCGGTCGAACGTCATATAGTTGGTGACGTCGACAAGCGCATTGATCGGCCGCAGACCGATGGCGCGCAGCCGTTTCTGCATCCATTCCGGCGACGGACCATTCTTAACGCCGCGAATGAGGCGCAGGCCGAAGGCCGGGCAAAACGCCTCATCCTCTATCTTCACGCCGACGGGCATCGCAAACGCGCCGGGCACAGGCGTGACGGGCTCGTCCTTGAACTTGCCTGCGCCGCACGCCGCGAGGTCGCGCGCGATGCCTTTAACGCCGAGCCAATCCGGACGGTTCGGCGTCACTTCAAAGTCGATGACGGCGTCCGACACGCCCAGGGCCTCAGCGGCCGGCGCCCCGATTTCCCACTCGCCGTCGAGGTCGATAATGCCATCGTGGTCATCGCCGACCTCGAGCTCTTTGACCGAGCACAACATGCCGTGGCTTTCCACGCCACGGATCTTGCGCGGCTTCTTGTCCAGCGCGAAGCCAAGGCCGGGAATGTAAGTTCCCAGCGGCGCATAGACGCCATAAAGGCCGGTGCGCGCGTTCGGCGCGCCGCACACGATCTGTTTCTCGCCGTCCCTTGTCGCAACCCGGCAGACGCGCAATTTGTCCGCATCCGGATGCGGCCCCGCCTCGATGACATGTGCGACCGTAAACGCCTTGAGACGCGAGGCCGGATCGTCGACATGTTCGACCTCAAGGCCCGCCATTGTCATCAACTCGACGAGCTCATCGAGGCTCAGCTTCGGGTCGAGCTCGAGATGGTCTTTGAGCCAGGATATAGAGAATTTCATCTTGCCGTCTCCGCCAGCCCGCCGCCGGCAATCGTCCGTCTAAAGTCTAAAGTCGCGCGCTTAGAACCTGCCCTCAGGCGCCGGGGCGCAATCGCGCACCTCTTCGGGCGGCTCAACGCGGCCGGAATGCGTCGTCCAGCAGCGGCCAAACGCCGAGCAGTAACAAATGTCGAAACGCCAATCCCCGCCCTCTTCGAGGACCTCTGAAATAAGCTCTTCCGTGACCGTTGATTGCGGCCAGTGAATGAGGATGGGGTCGACAACGGCGCCCGCAGCCAGAATGCGTCCGGTCATAGTGGAGTTTGAGAGATCCGAGCCATCCGGCATCAGCGACTGAATTTCGGCATAGCTTTCGATATACTCGTCCGCACTGCGTCGCACCGCCACCGTGCGCACGAAGGCCGGCCCGACGCCGGCGTTTTCAACGCGGAAGCCGACGCGCAACTCACCGCCTGCGCGGTCGGAAAAGGCGTCGACCTGCAAAGCCGGCCAGACCGCAATTTCTTGCTCCGTGCGCATCAGCCGCGCCTGCTCCCAGGCGAAGTAAAGCGCACCGACCGACACCGCCACGGCGCCCGCCGCGGTGATGACGCCGTAGTTGACGCGCAGCCAGTTGATCAGGCTACGCATCTCAGCTCAGCCCGGTCGCAAGATTAGGAACCATGGTCGGCTTGAAGCCGAAATGCTTCAGCCAGCGCATGTCGGCTTCGAAATAAGGCCGCAGATCCGACATGCCGTATTTGAGCATGGCGAGACGATCCACGCCCATGCCGAAGGCGAAGCCCTGATATTCGTCCGGGTCCAGACCGCAATTGGCGATGACCTTGGGGTGGACCATGCCGCTGCCCAATATCTCGAGCCAGTCCGAACCCTGGCCAACCTTCAGCTCCGGACCTGAGCGGTCGCAGCGCACATCCATCTCAGCAGATGGCTCCGTAAACGGAAAGAAGTGCGGCCGGAAGCGCGCTTCAACGTCGTCGACCTCGAAGAATGACTGCACGAACTCGATGAGGCAGCCCTTGAGGTGGCCCATATGGGTCGACTTGTCGATCACCAGACCTTCGACCTGGTGGAACATCGGCGTATGCGTCGCATCCCAGTCGCAGCGATAGACCCGGCCCGGCGCGATGATGCGGATGGGCGGCTTCTCCGAAACCATGGTGCGGATCTGCACCGGGCTCGTATGCGTGCGCAGGACGTAAGGCAGATGTTCTTTTTCGTCCTCGGCTTCGAGGAAGAAAGTGTCGTGCAGCTCGCGCGCGGGATGACCCGGCGGAAAGTTCAGCGCTGTGAAATTATACCAGTCGGCCTCGATGTCGGGGCCTTCCGCCAGCGCGAAGCCCATTTCGGCGAAGACGGCGAGCAGTTCGTCGAAGACCTGGCTCACCGGGTGGATGGCGCCGGCGCCTTGCGGCCGCACAGGCAGGCTGACATCGAGCTTTTCGGTCGCAAGCCGGGCGTCGAGCGCTGCGTTCTCCAGCGCGGTCTTGCGCTCGCTCACGCGCCCATTGAGCGCGTCCTTCAACTCATTGAGCCGTGCGCCGACCGTCTTGCGCTGCTCGGCGTCCATCCGGCCAAGCTCGCGCATCAGGAGGCTGACCCGCCCCTTCTTG
>JAUIEH010000343.1 GCA_030428405.1 Alphaproteobacteria bacterium | reverse complement strand
GTTCGGCCGATTTGCGCTCAAGCCAGGTGCGCGGCCGCACGCCCTTCCAGACAAATACGACCTGCGCCGCGAAAATCACGCTGACGACATTGAGCGCGAGCAATGTCGCTGCGGCCAGCGCCAGGTCGGTCCGGCCTGAGCCCAGGAACAGACCCGCCGCCACTGCTGGCGGCGCTAGGGCGACGGCCACCATGACGCCGACCAGCGCGCTCGACAGGCCGGTTACGATGGACAACGCCGCTGCTGCGCCTGACGCCAGCGCCAAAGCGAAGCTGTCCAGGCCATAATCCGTGCGCGCCATAAGCTCGCGGCTCTGCAGGTCGACCGGCAGAATAAGGCCGACGCACAACGCCGCCGCCATGCCCAGGCCGAGCCCCGTCAAGGATGTGATCGCCGAGCGCCGCATGAGCGCGAAATCACCAAGCGCGCCGGCGAATGAGAAGGCGAGCACCGGACCGAGCAGCGGCGCGATCACCATGGCGCCGATGACCGCGGCGACATTGTCCGCCATCAAGCCTACGCCGGCCACGATGGCGGAAAGAACCGTCAGCACCAGGAAGTCCGCATTCACCCGCGCGCCGGCGGCGACGTCTTGATAAATCTCCTCGCGCAACGCCGTCGTGCGCCGTTTCGCGCGCTCCGCCTCGCCATCTTTGTCTTCGACGCGCGGGGCCGTCGCCTCTACGGGCAGGACGACGACGCGCCAATCATCCGTATCGCCGCATATCGCCTGGATCGCGTCGACAATGCGCTGCGCCTCGCCCGGTTCACACAGCGCGCGCAGAACGCATTGTGCGTCCCCGCCAGCGACAATGCGCAGATGCACGGGCTTGGCGGCCGCGACAGCGGTCGATATCAAGTCTTTGAGATTGCTCGGGAATGTCGCTTCGATCAGGCGCATGGCCGTGCGGCCTCCGGCCCGTTACGGAACGAGGCGATAGCCGCCGCTTTCGGTGACCAGGAGGCGCGCATTTGAAGGGTCGGGTTCGATCTTCTGGCGCAGGCGATAGACATGCGTTTCCAGCGTGTGCGTCGTGACGCCGGAATTATAGCCCCAAACTTCGTGCAACAGTTCGTCGCGGCCGACCGCCTTGGAACCGGAGCGATAGAGATATTTCAGGATGTTGGTTTCCTTCTCGGTGAGACGGATTTTCTTTTCCTCCGTCGTCACAAGAAGCTTCATCGCGGGCCGGAATTCATACGGTCCTATCTTGAACACCGCGTCTTCGCTGGCCTCATGGCTGCGCAAATGCGCGCGCACGCGGGCGAGCAGAACCTGGAACTTGAACGGCTTGGAGACATAGTCATTAGCGCCCGCCTCCAGGCCCAGGACCTGGTCGGCGTCGGTGGTCTGCCCCGTCAGCATGACGATGGGCGCACGAACGCCCGAGCGGCGCATCAGCTTGCACGCCTCCCTGCCGTCCATGTCCGGCAATTCCACGTCGAGAATGATCAGATCGACGCGATTGTCCTTGGCGTGACGAACGCCGTCGCCCGCGCTTGAGGCGCGCTCGACCTTGAACTCGTCATCATAGAGCTCGAACTGCTCGCCCAGCGCTTCGCGCAGATCGTCGTCATCATCGACGATGAGAATCGTTTTCAATGCGGACATGGGGCCGATCATGCCCAGCGTTCGTACAAGCTGGCAATATGCACGAGCCGCTATATGCCCTGCGCGCCAGCACATCGCTGCGGCGAACTGCGTTCAGTTTTACACGCACGGAACGATTCGAGAGAGCCCCGCGTTTTCTCCTAGTAAGCGATCACCGCTTGATCTGGAGAATGATCATGGACAAGGAACACCTCAAAGGCGCAGCCAAGGACGCCGAAGGCAAAGTCAAAGAAGCCGCCGGCAAAGCGACCGGCAATAAGGAGCTTCAGGGCGAAGGCAAGGCCGACCAGGTTGAAGGCGAAGCCCGCAAAGCCGCTGGCGACGTGAAAGACGCGTTCAAGAAGTAATTGGTTCGCCGCCACGACCGCCTTCAGGCCGCGCACAAGCGCGGCCTGATGTGTTCAGACCCCACGATCGCCGAATAGAGCCGAACCCACGCGAACGCTGGTCGCGCCGAACTGGACCGCCGTCTCGAAGTCCGCGCTCATTCCCATCGACAATTTCGCGACGCCATTGCGTTCGGCGATGTCGGCCAGGAGCGCAAAATGCAGCGCGGGCTCCTCCTCGACCGGAGGAATGCACATGAGGCCCTCGATTTCGAAATCGAAATCCTTGCGCATCGAGGCGATGAACGCATCGGCCTCGAGCGGGGCGACGCCCGCCTTTTGCGGCTCTTCGCCCGTGTTGACCTGCACATAGAGGCGCGGCCGCGCGACTGATTTCTCGAATGAGTCAGCGAGCGCCCGCGCAAGTTTTTCGCGGTCGAGCGTCTCGATCACATCGAAAAAGCCGACAGCATCCTTGACCTTATTGCTCTGCAGCGGGCCGACCAGCCTCAGCTCAAGATCGCCATGCGCCTCGCGTCGTCTCGTCCAGCGCTCCTGCGCCTCCTGAACGCGATTTTCGCCGAACACGCTGTGACCGGCGGCGATGAGCGCATCAACGCGTTCATCGGACTGGCGTTTCGACACCGCAACAAGGGTGACATCATCGGGCGCGCGCGCGACGCTTCTTGCCGCGCGCGCGATCTTGTGGCGCACGGCGGCGAGATGTTCTGCGATGTCGTCTGCAATCGAGGGATCGGACATGACGCCGAGCGGTAGCAATGACATCGACCTGCTGGCAAGGATCGCGCGAGAGCTCCACGCCGAAACCGGCGCGCCTGAAAAACTGCCGGCGCTCTGGATGCTGACCGATCCCGAGCGAATGACCGACCCCGTCGCGTCAGCACAGCGTCTGCCGCGAGGCGCCGGCGTCGTCTTGCGGCATTTTGGCCGCGACGGCGTCGACGAACTCGCAGAAGGGCTGGCGGAAGCCACCGCCGCGCGCGGCCTTCGTCTGCTTATCGCCGCAGACGCGCGGCGCGCCGAGAAATACGGCGCTGGCGCGCATTGGCCCGCCCGGCTCGCCGACCGCGCCGCGCACTGGCGCAACGATCATCCCGACGCGCTGATGACCATGGCGGCGCATGATGCGCGCGAGCTTGAGGCGGCTATGAAAGCGGGCGCCGACGCAGCATTTCTTTCGCCCGTCTTCGGCACGCGCAGCGCCAATGCGCGCGCCCCTCTCGGCGTGGAGGGTTTTTCAGCGCTCGCCGCCGGTTCGTCCCTGCCGATGATTGCGCTCGGCGGCGTCAATGCGGAAACAGCGGCGCAGCTGCCCGGCTCGGGAGCAGCGGGGCTGGCGGCGGTGGATGCTTTTGCGTGAAAGACGCGCAGACACGATTGCGCAGGGCGCAATAAGTCCAAACAGCTCAACCCGATTGGATACTAGAAGCGGAACGCCGATTCGAGGCGGATTTCCGGTTCGTCGCTGCCGCTTTCGCCGACGCGGGTCAGGCCCTCTTCCGGCGAAGTGAAGGTCAGCGCGCCGCCGAGCCGCATGCGGCTAGTGACGTCGAAAAACGCGCCCGCGCGCACGGAGTCGAAATCGAGCAGGTCATCGTCCTGACGATCGAACTCGAGCGAGAAGCTCCAGCGATTGCCGGTCGTGAACTCGAACAGGTCGATATCGGTGACGC
>JAUIEH010000342.1 GCA_030428405.1 Alphaproteobacteria bacterium | reverse complement strand
CGGCACATCGCCGACCCGGCCCGATATCCGGCCCAGAACGCCGCCGGTCGAGGTCGCGGCGGACAAGCGCCCCGCCTGATCCAGCGCGACCGCGCCGACCGTGCCGCTGGCGAGTTCGTCAGGCGAAGCCGGCTTGTACGTCGAGGCTGGCGTGTAATAGCCGGCCGGATCGTCAATGCGCGCCATGCCTTCGCGCGCCGCAAACGCGCACGCGCCCGAGCCTGCGAGCAGGACATGCGGCGTGCGTTCCATGACCGCGCGCGCGACCTCGATCGGACTTTCAAAGCCGGTGAGCGCCGCCACCGCGCCGGCCTTGCGCGATTGGCCGTCCATCACGGCGGCGTCGAGTTCGTAATCGCCCTCCCGGTTCGGAGACGCGCCCTTGCCCGCCACGAACAGACCGCAGGCTTCCAGCGCGCGCACGGCGTCGACGACAACGTCGAGCGCAGCCGCGCCTGCGCGCAGCTGATCCCGGCCCGCCGCAATCACGCTGCGCATTAATTCGGTCTCGCGCTCGATCGGCGCATCGCGCACCGGTCCTGCGCCGCCGTGAATGACCAGGGCGATGGGCGAAGTCGTCATGGAGCCTCCCTGCGTGCGCGGTTCTGCCGCCTGCGCCAGGCGGCGAGATAGCACCGCCGGGCCCCGAGGCGAAACGCCGCTGCGCGCGCATCCGCGTGCGCCCTCATATGCTACCGTAGACGCGCACCCAAAAGCGGGCGCTGCAAGCATGGGAGGTGAGAAAATGTCGGACGAAAAACCGATGCAGACGGCTGCGAAAACGCTCCACGAAGCCTTCGAGCCGTTCCGCAAGATGCAGAACGAAATGACGCAAATGCATCAGGAAACGACGCGTACATTCAACGATTTCTGGACCAAGACGGGTGACGCCGCGCCATTGCCGTCCGGCGCCAATCTGCCCGCCATGCGCACGGCCAGTCCGGCCGCCGTCAATCTGTTCGGCCCGATGATGGGGCTGCCGGCGGCCGACGTGTCCGAGACCGACGCCGCCTATATTCTCAAGCTTGAGCTTCCCGGTCTCGACGCCGGTGAAATCGACGTTTCGGCCAAGGACGGCGTGTTGACGATCTCTGGCGAGAAGAAAGAGGAAAAGCGCGAGGAACGGGAAAATTTCTATATGAGCGAACGCCGCTTCGGCCGGTTTCAGCGCGCCTTCCCCCTGCCGCCCAATGTCGATGCGGACGCCATCGAAAAGCAGCTTCGCAAGGGCGTGTTGACGCTCACCCTGCCCAAAACGTCAGACTGAGCATGCGCGCGTGACCAAAGCAGTTTGACGCCAAGCCTCCCGCGTTCGAGCATCATCCCTCGGCGGAATGGTTCGAACGCGGGGAGCGACTATGAATATCGACCTGAACTATGCCGGGATGAACGCAGGCGTTCTCGGCGCGTGGCTGCTTATCGGCCTCATCGCCGGCGTGCTCGCCGCCATCATCATCAGAGGGCCGCGCCCGTTCGGCCATCTCGGCGATCTTTTGATCGCGCTGGTCGGCGCGTTTGGTCTCGGCTGGATCCTGCGCGCGCTCGACATCGACATCACCACCTATGTCGTCCGTTTCGCGCCGTCTTTGACGCGGCAAATGGCGATTTGGATCGACGTGTTTCTGGTCGCGTTGATCGGCGCTATCATTATCCGCATCATCATGCGGCTCATCGCGCGCAGCTGAGGCGCATGCTGACATTTGAGTTGCGTTTGAAGGGGCGAGAGAATGAACGATTCCTATTACCGCGGGCGTACCGGCAGGCCTCCTCGGCGGGGCGAGTCGATGATCAACTACTACGCCGGCGAGGATGATTCGCGCCGCGCGCGCGGTCTGAAGCCGATAGGGCTTGTTGGCTCGGGGTCGAGTTCGGTCGCGAAACTTTACCTCTGGACCATTGTCGGCATCGTGGCGGCTATAGCGATCTTCGCCCTCGCTTACACTTACGGCTGGTGATTGGCGGCCGGCATATTTTTCAATATGGACCGAAAGAGTTGATGCGCAGCTGAGGCGCATGATGACTAAAGTGCAGCGTAACCAGGGGGCGAGAGTATGAACGATTCCTATCACCGCGGGCGGTATACCGGGCAAGCGCCGCGGCCGCAGGATTCGCGGATCAGCTATTATGCCGGCGTAGACGACTCGCGGCGCGCGCGCGGACTGAAGCCATACGGCGTCGTGAGCAGCAGGCCGCCGGGGCGCATCAGCAAGGTCATCACCTGGACCATTTTCATCGCGATGGCAGCCGGCGGCCTCTACGCCCTGGCCAAGGCGGTCGGCTTGTAGTCGACGGTTTGCGCGCTTCTGGACCGGACCAGAGCGCTAGTCTCCCGCGTCGGGGCGCATGCGCTCCGGTTTGCCGAGGCGCGCCCGCGCCTGACGCCGGTGGCGCGGCTTTAAATGCGATCCGACAATGCTGAGCACCGTCGCGATGACGGTGGCGTCGTCGAGCAGGCCTAGGCCGACGATGAAGTCCGGCGTCGCATCGAACGGAGCGACGAAATAGATGAGCGAGCCGAACAAGAGCGCCTTAGCACGGCTGGGCGTTTCCGGGTCAACGGCGCAATACCAGGCCGCAGCTGCGCTTTCCGCAAACGGGACCCGGCCGATCATCCGGAACAGCTTCGGCCAGAAGGTTTCCTCCAGCCGCTTTTGAGCAGCGTCAACGTCCACGACGGCGTAGCTGTCGGGGTCTGCGTCGAAGGCGGCTCTATCCTGCGTCCTCATCACAGCTTTCAAATAGGGAGCGATTCGGGTTCAGTCACGTCTGAACAGCAATTTATCGAGGAGTGCGCCATGGATGTCGGCGGTCACGCAGCAATCGTCACCGGCGGAGCGTCGGGTTTGGGAGAGGCCTCAGCGCGCGCGCTCGCCGCAGCCGGCGCCAAGGTCACGATCTTCGATCTCAACGAAGAGCGCGGCCAGTCCGTCGCTGCAGAGCTCGGCGGCGCCTTCGCCAAGGTGAACGTGGCCGATGAAGCCAGCGTGGACGCAGGCTTCGCCACCGCGCGCGCGGCGCACGGCCAGGAACGCGTGCTGGTCAATTGCGCGGGCATTGGCTGGGCGGAGAAGACCGCCGGCCGTTCGCGTCAGGACAATTCCATCCGCACCCATGCGATCGACAAGTACCAGCTCGTCATCAACATCAATCTCGTCGGCAGCTTCATGTGCGCCGCCAAGGCCGCTTCCGGCATGATGTCGCTCGAGCCTGCTGGCGATTCCGGTCGCGGCGTGATCGTCAACACCGCCTCGGTCGCCGCCGAGGACGGACAGATCGGTCAGGTCGCCTACGCTTCCTCCAAAGGCGGCATTGTCGGCATGACCTTGCCCATGGCCCGCGACCTCGCCCGCGAAGGCGTGCGCGTGAACTCGATCCTGCCGGGCTTTTTCGAAACGCCGATTTACGAGCAGATGCCGCCCGAGGTGAAAACCAGCCTCGCCGCCCATCTGCAATTTCCCACCCGCTTCGGCACGCCGGCGGAATATGCTGACCTCGTCATGTTCATGGTGACGAACGACTATATCAACGCCGAGTGCGTGCGGCTTGACGCCGGCGCCCGGATGCCGCCGCGCTGATACGGCGCCGCCAGCTGTCAGGAGTATTCGCATGCTGAAAAAGACGAGCCTCGCCGCCTTCGCGGCGCTCGCA
>JAUIEH010000341.1 GCA_030428405.1 Alphaproteobacteria bacterium | reverse complement strand
CGAACGCCGCGCCATGGCGGCTGAGCGCGACGCCATGGACCGCTATCTCGCCGCTTATCTCTCCGACCGCATCGGCGCCGTGTTTGAGGGCCGCGTCACCGGGGTCACGCGCGCCGGGCTTTTCGTGCGCTTAAATGAGACGGGTGCAGACGGTCTTGCGCCCATCTCAATGCTTGGCCGCGAACGCTTCCATCATGATGCGCGCGCACATGCGCTCATCGGCGAGGAGACGGGCGGACGCTACCGCCTCGGCATGCAGGTCGAAGCGCGCCTCATGGAGGCCGCGCCCATCACCGGCGGCCTGCTCTTTGAAATTGAAACGCCCGCAGAGCCCGGTCCAAAGCCCAAGGGCCGGCCGCGCAACCGGCCGCACCGCCCGCCGCCACGCCGCAAAGGACGGCGCAGATGAGCACCGACGCCAAACAACAGATTTTCGATCTCGCCAATGAAGGCGGGCGCAGCACGGAGAAACGTTCCTTGCGCCCGCGCCTGGCCGCCACTTTGATCCTGATCAAGGGCGCCGATGCGCCCGCCGTGTTGATGGGACGGCGCGCAAAAAAACACGCCTTCATGCCGAGCAAATTCGTATTCCCCGGCGGCGCCGTTGATCGCGCCGACAGTTTCGGCCCCGCCGACGGCCCGCTCGCGGCCGCCGATCAAAGCCGGCTTGAGACCTGGCTCAACGCCTCGCGCGCACGCGCCGCCCCGCTTGCCGCCATTCGCGAGACGGCCGAGGAGACGGGGCTGTTGTTCGGGCGCGCCACGACGCCCGACCGCGACAGCAAGGCGCCTCAATGGGAAGCGTTCCGTAGCCATGGTCTCGCACCGGCGTCGAGCCGGCTCACTTTGCTTGCGCGCGCCATCACGCCGCCAAAGCGGCCGCGCCGCTTCGACACATGGTTCTTCCTCGCCCGCGCGGAAGACGCCGACCTCACCCAGGCCGGCGTTCAGACGGCGGAGCTTTCTGACGTCGACTGGTATCCGCTGAAGGACGCCCTCGATCTCGACATTCCGATCGTCACCAAGTTCATGCTGGAAGAGCTGCAGGCGCGCCTTGGCGCGCCCGACGCCGAGCGAAAGCCGCCTTATCTGCACTTTCGCCACGGCCGGCCGCTGCTCGAACATCTTTGAGCGCGCCAGATAATATGGCGCGCGCAGCGGCGCAGCTTTCGAAGAACCGCAAGCGCCGCTGGATGATCCGCGCCGCCATTGTTGCGTGCATTTGCGGCGGTCTGGCGGGCGCAGCCTTCGGGCTTGCCTTCCCGCTTCTTTCGCTCGCGCTTGAGAACCGCTTCGGCTCGGGCCCGATCATCGGCTGGAACGCAGCCGCCGGCGCGGTCTCCACGCTGTTCGGCGCAGCCGCAACGCCCGCGCTCGTAAAGCGCTTCGGCTTACGGCCCGCGGTCACGGCCTGCGCGCTCGCCAGCGCGGCCCTGTTCATGGCGTTCGCCGCCTTCGACAGCCTGGTTGCGTGGTATGTGCTGCGCTTCTTGTTCGGCCTGACGGCGACGGTCGTGTTCGTCGCATCGGAAACCTGGATCAATCACATCGCGCCGCCGACGCAGCGCGGCCGCTATCTTGGCTTCTTCGCCGCAGCGCTCGCATCCGGTCTCGGGCTGGGCGCCATCACTTTCGCGCTGGTCGGGCGTTTTGAGACGCTCTCTTTCGCCGCCGGCGCCGCCTTTTTCGTCATTTGCGCGGTGATCGTGCACACGCCCGCGCTGAAATTCAGGCCCAGCGCGGAACGCACAGATTTGTCCGCGCTCGCCTCCGCCGCCAAAGCCGCGCCCATCGCAATCCTCGCCGGCTGCGCGTTCGGCGCCATTGAAACGGCCGTCTGGAACTTCCTGCCCGTCTACGCCGTGCGGCTGGACTACGCCGCCTTCGGCGTTTCCGCACTGATGACAGCCGCCGCGCTCGGCAATGTCGTGCTCACCGCGCCCATCGGCAGGCTCGCCGACAAGATCGGGCGCTTGCGCGCGCTCATAGGCTGTGCGGCGGTTTCGACCATTACGCCGCTCCTCTTCGTCGTCGGGCCGGCGCATCTCCTCGCCTATGCCGCCCCGCTCGCCTTCATCTATGCAGGTGTCGGCGCCGGTCTCTACACAGTAGGGCTCGCGCGCCTGGCCGAACGCATCCCCGCCTCGCGCATATCCCAGGCCAATGCGGCTTTCGTCGTCTCCTACGGCGTCGGTTCACTCGCCAGCCCGCCCGCGGCCGGCGCGATGATCGACGTCATCGACCCGCACGGCCTGATGCTGACGCTCGCCGCCATCGCCTTGTTTTTGAGCGCCGGCGCCGTCTTTTCCGCCGTGCGCGCGAGACTTGCGCGTTGACAGAAATCGGCTTCGCCGTTAGCTAGCTCGTCCTTGTTTGCAGGAGACGTCCGATGGCCAAGCCGACGACAATCAAGATCCGGCTGAACTCAACGGCCGATACGGGCTATTTCTACGTGGCCAAAAAGAACACCCGCACCATGACCGAGAAAATGGTCGTGCGGAAATACGACCCCGTCGTGCGCAAACATGTCGAGTTCAAAGAAGGCAAGATCAAATAGGCAGACCGTCGGTCGCCGTGATCTGAGCGCTTCCTAGGCGGCCTTGGGCTGCCTGTCCGCCACCACGACCTTATCGCGCCCGCCCGATTTTGCGGCGTAGAGCGCCTCGTCTGCGCGCTTGAGCAGCGTGTCGGCGTCGTCATCCGCTTCCAAGACGGCCACGCCGACGCTGACGGTCGCGCTGACATCGGCTTCGGTCTCGCCATGCCTGAACGGCGTTTCGCGCGCGGCCTGACGCAGACGCTCGGCGATGCGGCGCGCCTCATCCACGCCCGCCCCCGGCATGATGACGACGAACTCCTCGCCGCCATAGCGGCACGCGGTATCGATCGCGCGCACATTCAATGACAGGCGCTCGGCGAACTCCTTCAGCACCGTGTCGCCGACGTCATGGCCAAACGAGTCGTTGATCGCCTTGAAGTGATCGATGTCGGTGATGAACACCGCGAGCGACTCGCCATCCTCTTTCGCCGTCGCCAGAAGGTCGCGCAATTGCTGCGCCATAAAGCGGCGATTGTGCAGGCCGGTGAGCTGGTCCGTGACGGCGAGTTCGAGACTATTGTCCAGGCTGGTGCGGAGATAATCCGTGTACCGCTTGCGTCGCACCAGCGTCGTGACGCGCGCGGACAGCTCATGCGTGTCGATCGGCGGCGTGATGATGTCGTGCACGCCGATATCGAGCGCCTTCGCCATCAGCTTGCGCTCGGTCGGGTCGATGATGGCGAGGATCGGCGTGTTGCGCGTGGCCTCGTCCGACAATAGACGCGCCGCCAGCCGCATGCCGTCGAAACCTTCAGCCGCCATGTCGATGATGACTAGGTCCCAGGCGCTTTGCGCAGCGCGCGCGGCCTGGCGGGGATCGGTTTCAAGTCGCGGACGGTGATCGACTTCGAGCCGGCGCACGAGACGCTCGGCCGCCCGGCCCGGCTCATCGATGACGAGGATTTTGGCGCCGGCGGAAACGCGCAGCTCTTCGCTCTCGTCCTGGATCGCGCCCATGGCGCGGCCGCTCGCCTGACGCTGGCGCAGTTCGTCCATGACCTTTTTCAGGCGCAACAGGCTGCGCACGCGCGCAAACAGCGCCAGATCGTCGAC
>JAUIEH010000340.1 GCA_030428405.1 Alphaproteobacteria bacterium | reverse complement strand
GATGTGCATGGCTTCGCCGATCACGCCGAGACCGGGCAGCATGATGTCGATGGCGAGCGCGTTCAGCCCCATCAGCAAGCCGATCAGGGCGACGAATTCAGCAAATTTCGGCGGTCGCGCCGGCGCCCGCGCCGGACGGAACCCGGCGTCAGTCGGTTCGGTCATGCAACCTGTTTAGGCGCAATGCGCCATGTGCTCCAGACCCGGAGCGCCAACGCGCGGCTTCAATTTGTGCACTGCGGCGCCAAGGACGCGCTCAGTCGGGCGAAAACAGCCGGCGCAAACCCGTTGAAAGGGCGGCGGGAAAGATGCTGGCGTGTGTTTCGTCTTCGAAGACGCGCACTTCCAGAGCGAGATTGGCGTCGTCTCTGGCTTGGAGAATATCGCCCATGCGTTCGAGATCGCTCACCATGGCGCGCCCGTTCTCCGGCTGCTCTTCCCACGAACCCACGGCGAGATAAGCCCAGCTTTCCCGGCCAAGCGCGCGCTCGTGAGTCTCCGCCTCGCGCGCGAAGATCCAGCCGTCGGCGTACCAATAGGACGGGCTGACGATCAGCGCGCGGTCGAACAATTCGCGCTCCTCGAGCAAGGCGTAAGTCGCAAATAATCCGCCATAGGAATGACCGATCAGACCGCGATGCGCGGAAGATGCCGGCGCATTGGCTTCGACGAAGGGGATGATTTCGTTCGCCAGCACGTCGAGAAAAGCAGGCCCGCCGCCGGAAACCGTCTGGGCTTCTTCGCCATAGCCGCCTTCGGGCCAGTGCAGAGGCGTATAATCGCGCGTGCGGTTGAGCCGGTATTGCGACTTGTCCTGATAAGCGATCGCGACCAGCACGAGCGGGGCGAGTTGACCGCGCGCTTCGAGATGTTCGGCGATGAGGCTCGCCAGGCCGAAACTGTATTCCGCATCGAGCATGTAAACCGCCGTGCACGGCGTTTCAGCGGTGCAGGCGTCTGATGCGCGCATATAGAGCTCATAGTCCACGCCGTTCGCCGCCGTGGGCAGGACATGCACGGCCGAGCCGGGAATGGCGAAGGCGGGCGGCGCTTCACGCTCATCGCTCTGCGCGGAAGCGGGCGCGCCCGCGACCAACGCCGCAGCGCCGATAAGCGCTGCAAGCGTTGACCAAACCCGCCGGGCCATCAGGGGCGCTCGAAAATGGCGTCGTCGATCTCGGGATTGGTGATGACGTTTTCGATGACGGTGATCTGCGTGGGCGCGCCGGTTTCCATGTCGTTGGTCTGCTGCAGGAAGGACCGCATCACGCCATCAACCTCGCGCATGTCTGCGTAATATGTCTCAAGCCGGCGCTCGGTCGGATCGACATCCGGATGCAGAGCTGCGTCCGAACGCGTGCGCGCGACGAGATAGGTCTCGGGGTCGAGAATGAGCAGGGCCTCAAAACCGTCCGCATAGACAATGGTGATCGTCGGATAGGTCACGTCATCAATGACGATTTCGCCGCTCGCGACCGTCGCGCCGAATTGTGCGCGCTCATGCACGCCATAGAGATTGCCGATGACGCCGCGGCGCACGGCCGCTTCGCCTTCAGGGCTCATGTCGACGCCTTCCTCGGCGTCCTGCAGCAATTGCCAGCCCGCCTCGCCGTCAAAGCCTTCCGAGAAAACGCGCACGTCGTCTGCGTAGATGTCGATGCGCATGCGCCCGTCGCGGCGCGCGCGATAGTGGCCCTGCACTGCAAAGCCGGGCTCCTGAATCTGCAGGCGCACTTCGATGGCTTCGATGGCCTCGATGGCGTCCTCGCCGCCGACCGCTTCGACATGACGCGCGACGACGTCGTCCTGAATGGCCGTCTCAACGGCGGCGTCCATGCCGTTCTGACCCGGGCCGGTCGCACAGCCCGCGCCTAACAGCGCGACAGCGCCGATAATGAATGTTCTGACCATGCACGTTTCCCCTCATTTGCGTGCGCCGCTTCACCCTGCGGCTTGTCAGATGCGTGCATAGCAGCGCAAGTGCGGCCGCTGCACTTTAATAGTCCGTCATCTTAAACACGTCGTCATCGGCGGCGCGCGGCGCTGTGATGGCGAGATAATGCGTCGACCAGCGCCGCAGAAAGCGTGGGCCGCCGTCATCGTCGGGCACGCTCGTTCTTCCGCGCAACGGCACATAGCCGGACCCGCGTGCGGCGTCGCGGTCGAAAAAGGCGATCTTTTCGCCTGGCGCGGCAGCCGTCAGCCCGGCGGCGAGCATTGCGCGTTTGTCATGCGCGCGGAACAGTCCGCCTTTGCGCATCAACGCCATGCGGTCGAGATGCAGGATGCGCCGGTGCGGCGCGCGCTTGTTCGTCTGACAATCGCGCAGAATTTCGCGATGCGCCTGTATCTCTGCGCGGTCGGGCAGGCGCGACGTGCGCAGCCCGCGCGAAAGATGAGACGCGCTCGGCGCCGACAGCCAGAAAAAATAGTCATCGACCGGACGCGCTGTATCGTCATGCAGCGAGGCGACGATCTGATAATGCTCGTGGAAGCGCTCTGGGCGGCGGGCGTCGTTGCGCGATAATATCCGCTGTCGGAGGAGTTCGCCTTCCCGCGTGTTCTGGGCGAGTTGGCGCGTGCGCTGCGTGACCGAGCGGCAACGCGCGCACATTGCGTCATAGTCGTCGGAACCGTCGGCCTCGATTGCTTGAACGATGAGTTCGGAAAGGACGCGCGCAGTCTCCGTGTCAGGCGAGGCGGAGTGCTTTGGCGCTGGCTGAATGACGGAAAGATGCGAGCGATCGGGCAGGACCGCGAAAGCCGTCTCGGCCAGCCCGCGTCTGGTCCATGGCGCAATCCGCGGCTGAACCTCGCCCGCAGAAAATTCAATGTTTGCGCCATGGGGGTCGAAATTGGCGCCGGCGATGCGCACCGTGCCGTCCCAGGCGTTCTCACCGAAAATATGCGCGACCTCCATGGGCTGCGCGCCGACGATGACATAGGGGCGAACGCCGTCCTCGGCATAAGGACCGGCCGTTTCGCCATTCGCTGACAAACGGTCGCGCAGGTCGAGGCGCTCCTGATAAGGCGCTCCAAGTTCGAGGGCGTCAAGAAACGCCGTGCCCGTCTGAAAGCCGTTGCGCCAGCCCTTGAAGAGGCGCGCAATCACCGAGCGCCCATGCACCGCCAGCGGCGAGCCGTGATTGGCGGGCGCGAGCATGATGAAGTTCTCGACCGGCGCCGGTTCGCCGCGCTCAAATCGATCCGCGATCCACTCGCGCGCGACCAAGGCGCCGGTGGAATGCGCGACGATGTGGAAACGCGCGGCCAGCCCGCCTGCAGCCTGCAGTTCACGGACGACCGCATCGAGCCTGCGTGCGACGTCCTCAACGCGAACCTCGTCGCACATGGACGGATATGCGCCCAGCTTGACCGGCGCGGCGACATGACCGTGCTCGCGCAACAGGTCGGCGACGGCGGTCATGGAGCACGCCGCAGCGCTCCAGCCGTGGATCAAAAGGACGTGGCGTGACGCCAAGGCGCGCAACTCCGCACAAAGCGCGGGTGAGCGCGCGATGAGCGGTCGATGCTAGGGCTGTCGCGCGGAGGCGGGGATAGAGGCGGAATTATCCCGGTTCGGAATACCTGATGCGCAGCTTCACACGTTGAACTTGAAATGCATCACGTCGCCGTCCTTGACGATATACTCCTT
>JAUIEH010000339.1 GCA_030428405.1 Alphaproteobacteria bacterium | reverse complement strand
CTTGCGCTGAATCGACGAGCCGTCCTTCGACGATCTGAAACGCGCCCGCCGAGGCGGATGCGGCGTCTGCATCACGCACGGCGAAATATGGCTCGCTCCAGATGCCGCGCTCCGCCATGCGCGCCCACGCCTCCAACGCGAGCAGCCGGGCCAGCATCGCTTCGGCCGCCATATCATCGCCGCCGGCTTCGTCGCGGACCTCCGGGTCGACGCGCGCGAGCCCCGCCTCCACCAGTCTCGACTGCAGCAAAGTCTCGTCGGTCAGGCCAGGAATGCGCGCCGCGGCGATCAGCCGGCCATGCCGGTCGCGCCAGGCTGACGAGGCCGGCGGCGAAAGCGCCGCGACCCGATCGAGCGCGAGGTCCGCAAGAAGGTCGCGCGCAGCGCTCTGGCCGGGCTCCGCCGGCGCGCCGCCCTGGACTGCGCTTGGCGCGCGCAAGAAGGCGAGCCGCACCTCCAGCCCAGAATCGAGGATCAATGTCTGTCCGTCAGGAACAGATGCGACGCGCCCCTCGGAGGCGGGCGACGGCGCTTCTGAGCGCGCGCGCGGCGTCTCCGCTTCACAGGCGCCCAGAACGAGGCCGGCCAGCACCCAGGCTGAGAGCCGCGGGCGACAAATCCGCGTGAGCGCGCGTTGAAATATGGCTGATAAGCACCGAGATTTGGTCGTGCGGCCGGTCCCTATCCGGGCGGCCGGTTTCTGCATGAGATAGCTATTATGACGCGACACGCTCTCTTCGCCTTCACCGCCATTGTACTTTGCGCCTGCGGCGAAAGCGCGAGGCTTTCGGTTTCCGAAGGCATCGGGCCGCAGCCCCAACTGCCTGAGCCTAACCGCACTTTGACGCCGACGGTGAACATTGCGCCCGCACGCGGCTGGCCGGATGGCGGCGCGCCTACGCCTGCAGCGGGCCTGCAGGTGAATGCGTTCGCGACGGGCCTCGATCATCCGCGCTGGCTGTATGTGTTGCCGAACGGCGATGTGCTTGTGGCGGAAACGAACAGCCAGCCCCGTTCAGGCGGCGGCCTGCGCGGTTGGCTCGAGCGGCGCATCATGGCGCGCGCCGGCGCGGGCGTTGAAAGCGCCGACCGGATCACGCTTCTGCGCGACGCCGACAACGATGGCGTCGCAGAATCCAGCAGCGTGTTCCTCGACGGACTCTACTCGCCCTTCGGCATGGCGCTCATCGGCAATGACTTCTACGTCGCCAACACGGACGCCATTTTGCGGTTCGACTACGAAACGGGCGCGACATCCATCGCGGGCGAAGGCGAACGCATCGCAGAATTGCCAGCCGGCGCGCCAAATCGTCATTGGACGAAGAGCCTGATCGCGAGCGAGGACGGGCGCACGCTCTATGTCGGCGTGGGCTCTAACTCCAATGTCGGCGAAAACGGCATGGACGCGGAAACGGGCCGCGCCGCCATTTGGGCGTTTGATGCGGCCACCGGTGAAGGACGCGTTTTCGGCTCCGGCCTGCGCAATCCCGTCGGCATGGATTTCGAGCCCGAGACCGGAGTCTTGTGGACAGTCGTCAATGAGCGCGACGAGCTCGGCTCCGATCTGGTCCCGGACTATCTCGCAGCCGTCAATGACGGCGATGATTTCGGCTGGCCTTATTTCTACTGGGGCGACACTCCCGATCCGCGGTTTTCCGCACGCGAACGGCCCGCGCAAAGCGATGCGGAGACACCTGACTACGCGCTGGGGCCGCACACCGCCTCGCTCGGCCTCGCCTTCGCCGAGGGCGCCGATTTGGGCGCGCGCTTTGAGACTGGCGCATTCATCGGACAGCACGGCTCATGGAACCGAAACCCGCATAGCGGCTATGAAGTGATTTTCGTTCCGTTTGAAGATGGCCACCCGAACGGTCCGCCTGTCACAGTACTGACAGACTTTCTTGGCGACGGCGACGCGCTCGGCCGGCCGGTCGGCGTCGTCATAGACGCACACGGCGCGCTGCTGGTCGCCGATGATGTCGGCGACGTAATTTGGCGGGTCAGTCCGGCTGAGCCCAGCTGACCCGCCGCACTGTCTAGTGCGAAATGCGCGCTTTGAGCGTCTTGGCGTGCGCGATCCAGCGTGCGACCTCGGTTTCGGTCGGAACCCGCCTAACGAGCTTCTTCTTCTCGTTCACCTCGGCGAGCTTCGCCGTCAGATTGTCCGCGCGCCGCGTTTTCAGCTCCTTGACCGTGTCGACGCCGCCGGCTTCGAGCAGGTCGGAATATTCCGACCCGATGCCTTTTACGCGCATGAGGTCGGCACGATTGGCGAACTCAAGCAATTGTTTTTCTGTCAGTTTACATGGTTCCGAGACGGTCTTTCGTCCCTTCGCCGTTCCGCATTTCTTCAGGAGCGCTTCAGTCGTCTTGATGCCGACTTTTTCCAGCTCTTTCGCGTATTTCGCGCCAATGCCTTCAATGTCTGCGATCTTGTAGCTGCTCACGGTTGGCCTCCCATGCCTCAAGAACTCCGTGTTCAGTAAAGTCGCATGTGAGCGCTGACGCAATGTCAGGCTGCGCGTTCGGCCATTTCGACGTTGCGCGCGCGTCGTAACGAGAGAGATTCAAATACACGACAATACTTCAAGTCGTATTCAGGGCTTAGTAACGATGACGGATTTTACCTTCTATTCATCGTCTCCGTTCGCTCATTCTCACGATTTCTCCCGTAGGTTCATCGATACGTTCAGGGGTCCGAACTCTTCACGCGCGATGGACGCAGCGGCGGCGCAAGATCGCCGCGCGTCCAGCCGCGCAGCACGCGCGCTCCGCGCATGCGAACTCATCGTGACGGCGCGTTCGCGACAATCTGCATTTCAAAACCCAGGCGGCGGCGCTTCGCGTCGGATTGACGTAGAGCGCGCAACGAGGGCTCCGCGCACGCCGATGTGAGGCTGCACAATGATGCTGCGCAATGGCTGTTTCGCCCTTCGCCCTCTTGACCGTGTGGTGTTTTCCGGGCTCGCTGCCTGCGTAGCGTAATACCGCTTTGCTCGATAAACATTGCGAAGGCGCGCGCCCATGCGTGGTTCGAATTGGTGGTTCGTGGCGCGCGCTCTGCTCGGCGCCGTTTTGTTCGATCTGCGCGCGCTGACCGCGCCGGCGCAGCCGCCCGCCCGCTCTCGCGGCGGCGCGGCGCGACTGACTGCGGGTACGGATGTGAACCCTTGCGATGTTCTGCGCGCCGCGCAACGCTCACGTCGCGCACGTTCCTGGCCCGTCGGCATTGATTGCGCTCATGTCGTTTCCGCGCAATTGAGCTGCGATCCCGTCGGGCCGCGCACACGACGAAGCAGCTGACGCCCAGGACGAAGCGTCTACGGACATTCGATGCGCCGCCTGCTTGCGCCCCTCCACCATGTGCAAGGCTCCGCTCCGACGAGCGCCGCCGCTATGGCTGACGCGTCTGCGTGCATCAGCTTGAGCCGCCTATGCCGAGTATGGGCTCGCGACGCGGCCGCATCGGCAGCTCATTTTCCCAGATAGCGCCAACGCCCGCCGGTGATCGCCGCAATGGCGGCTTCCGCTTACGACCGCGGGCGGCTTCCGACCGGACCCAGGCTGACCGCGGCCTCCTTTCGCCCGCATGCAGCGGCGCAGCGGCGAAGGGCGTCGAGGGAGGCCGCTGAGACGGCGGCGGCGGCGTCCTCGCACCACCTCGCTTCGTACTGATGATCGCGCCGCTCG
>JAUIEH010000338.1 GCA_030428405.1 Alphaproteobacteria bacterium | reverse complement strand
GTTGTCCGCCGGCCCGCTCGGCATCATGCAGGCCTGCCTCGATGAGGTCCTGCCTTACGTCCATGAGCGCAAGCAGTTCGGCAAGTCGATCGGCGAATTTCAGCTCATGCAGGGCAAGATCGCGGATATGTATGTGACGCTGTCGACGGCGCGCGCTTATGTCTATGCGGTCGCGCAAGCCTGCGATCGCGGCGAGACCACGCGCAAGGACGCCGCCGGCGCCATTCTGTATGCAGCCGAAAAAGCCACCTGGATGGCGCTTGAGGCGATCCAGTGTCTCGGCGGCAATGGCTATATCAACGAATATCCGACCGGTCGTCTATTGCGCGACGCCAAGCTCTACGAAATCGGCGCCGGCACCAGCGAAATCCGCCGCTGGCTCATCGGCCGCGAGTTGTTCGGCGAGACGGGATAGCATCCGGTCGCGCGCTTGCATGCGCCAAGGCGCATCGGCTCATCGCCCGGTCATCCGCATTGAGACCGGTGCGTCCCCTTTGAAATAACAGCGGTTTCGCGACGGACCCGTTCTTGCACGCCGTTTCATTCGTGAGCATCGCGACACGCTAAGGCGTGCGTCGCCCTAGCTGCATGGATGGCCCGGCCGGTGAACGATCCGGAACAGTCTTTAGAGCGCGCCCAACGGTTTTATGGCGCGCTCATCGCCAACGCTCAGGCGATCGGCTCGCGCTTCGGCCTCGTCGCGCTGATCGCGGCTCTGTGCCTAAATGGGGCAGGCCTGTTCATCGCCCCGTTCATGTTCTCCGCCTTTGAGAGCGGGCTCGAGCTTTACGAAATCACGCCGCTGCTCGCGCTCTTCGCCAGCGGCGTCGCGTTTGCGGCGGTCTCCGCCTACATGTCCTATCTCGCAGTGATGAATGCGGGCGCGAGCTATATGAGCCGCCTCGCCATTCAGGAAGACCGCGCCAGCGAGTTCGCGCGCGCCAAGCCGCTGCAGCCGACCAAAGCCAGCCAGCAGAACCTGCAGCTGCACGCGCAGCAGACCGAACGCCGGGTGGGGCTTTATTCCAAGCTTTCGAGCTTTGCAGGCGCATGCGCCTATTTGTTGTTTTTCGCCGGCGTCATCGTCAGTGGCCTGAACGTGGCCTCGACCGCCCCGGCGCCGGCGCCGGTCGCTGATGCGCCGCCCGCAGCGCCGCGCAATGAGCGCGTTCTCACCTCGCGCGCCCAGGTCGCGGAACGCATTCCCGGACCCAATAATGAGCGCTACGCCTATGTCTGGGATTCGGCCTATGACGCGACCTTGTTCCTGTTCAACCCGTCGCGCGTGAACGGTCGCGGTCCGCATCCGCGCGACCAGATTTATGTGGTCACGCACGGCTCCGGCAATCTGGTGCTCGAAGGCGAAGTCATCGCGTTCCGTGAGGGCGACGTTCTGTTCGTGCCCGCAAATTCAGACCACAGCTTCACCGACATCGAGCCCGACACCTCCATGTGGACGATATCGGTCGGCCGCTCGCGTCCCGCAGAGGAAGAGTGAGGCCTCACCAGGCCGCATAAGCCAGCTCGCGCGCTTCACCCGCTTCATCATCAAGCCACATGCAGATCGCGGCATGGGTTTCAGGAACGTAGCACCACAAAGGCGCATCCTCGGCGCGCGCGCGCTCCCAGGTCGCTTCGTCGATATTCTCCAACGGATAAAGATACGTCATCGGACCATCGAGCTCGCCCGCCGGCGCGCTGGTCTCAGCGCCGTCTTCATCGTAAGCGCCCAGCCAGCTTGAGCGTATGACCAAGGCGTCGAGATAGCGCTCATGCAGCCATTCATGGCTGGCCAGCGTCGTTTCGAGCGGATCGAACGGACCTTCGATCGAACCGAAGGTCGTGTTTTCGCGCGCAGTGCGGAAAATCTCCGCGCCGCCGGAATCAAAGAGGCGGAAGACGACTTCGGCGCTGGCGCAGTCAGGGCCTTCAACGGTGATGACAAGGTGGTCGAGGCTTTCCCAGTCGGAAAAATGAAGCGGCGTCTGATATCGCAAAGGACAGCCGGAAAGCGCGGATATGCCGTCATCGACGTCGTCTGCGGTTTCCGCAACAACGGCGGCGGAGACGAACACCGCGGCGACTAAGGCGAAGAGGGGTTTCGACATGACCGTCTTGCACTCCCGTTTCGATTTTCGCCGTCCACGCTCGTTGCGGCATGCGGCGGTTCTGGGGCGAGAACGCAACATCTGTTCGGCGCCGCGCCACAATCCGTGATATTGAAAACGCGACTTTTAAACGGGAGAGCAGCATGGCTTGCGGCAAGCTTGCGACCGCGCTGATCGCCGCCGCCGCGCTTGGCGGATGCGGCACGATTGACGGCTATTGGCCGTGGGGCGCTGAAGAACAGCCCGAGGTCGAGGACAATGACGCGCCGCGCGCCTCTCCCTCGACCCCCGTCGAAGCCGACACGCTCGACCCGGTCGGTTAGAGGCCTCGGTTTAAGCCGGCTTGGCCGCACAGGCCGCGCGCGCGCGCTCCAGCGTTTCGTCATTGGCGTCGAAGGCGCGCTGGGCGGCGACATAGCCGGCCTCCACGGCGTCTTCAAAACGCCGCCAGTCGCGCAGTTCGACATCGGCCAAAGCCGGCGCAATGACGCAATGCGCGCCGCTCTCCCCGCGCAGGCTTGATGTCTGAACGGTGGCTGCGCGCATCAGCAGGCTCGCAATGGGCGGCGGCGAGTTCATGCCGTTTTCGAGAATCCAGCCGAGAAAATTGGGCGGATCGCGGAAATCATCCGCCGTCAGACTGCGCTCGCGCGTGACGTCGACGCCGATGGTCGAACCGCGATGCAATGCGCGCATGACGTCGACCGGGAAATTGTTCAACACAGCGCCGTCGACGAGCACGTCGTCATCCACCACGACGGGCGGCAACAGGCCGGGAATGGCGATGGAGGCGCGCAGGGCGTGACGCAGGAGCCCTGCACGGTGGATGCGCTGGCGTGCGGCTGACAAGTTCGTGGACGTTGCAAAAAACGGCAGGTGCAAATCTTCGATTTTGATCTCGCCGAAATGTTCCTGCAGCCGCGCTTCGACGCGTTTGCCGGCGGAGAGCGCGACCACCGGCACGCGCAAATCGCCGATGGGGTTGGAATCGACGAAAGCGCGGCGCACGCGCGCTTCGATCTCATCATCGTCCCAGCCCATGGCGACGCCGGCGGCGACGACGGCGCCCATGCTCGCGCCGCCGACAAGGTCAAATTCGAGGCCGCGTTCGCGCAAAGCGCGCACGACGCCGACGCTGGAATAAGCGCGCGCGCCGCCGCCGCTTAGCACCAGCCCGACCGACAGACCCGCGATGATGCGCGCAAGCCGGCGCGTGTCGGCGGCATCTTTCCAGTGCAAGAAGCGATTGGCGCCGACGGCCTCCATCCAGTCCAGCGCCGAGGCGCCCGATGGTGAGCCTTCCGCGCGCATGACGACATCGACCAGGCGGAAAACGCGCGCGGGCGCATTTTCGTCATGGACGAGCATGGTCGGCTTGGAAGGCCGCGCGTCGCGGCGAGCGATCACCCACATGCGGTCGGCGATGCGCAGACAGGTCTTGTACCAGGCCGTATCGGCCATCTTCGAATGCGCGATGACGACGTCATGGGCGCGTTCGATCTCGTCGAGCCAGGAGGTCGGCTTGTCGACGGATTCCTCTCCGATGACGATGCATTTACGGCCGAGCGCGGAGACGGCGGCGGCAAGCT
>JAUIEH010000337.1 GCA_030428405.1 Alphaproteobacteria bacterium | reverse complement strand
ACGAGATGAAGTCGATGGCTGCGAGACCGCCAAGCCCGCGCAGTCGCGCCTGACGGAACGCTTCGGCGGCGGCGAGCTTGTTGAGCGCGAGCGCGAATGTTTCCGGGTCCGCGCTCGCCGCGCGCGCCCCCGAATCGACATCGATCGCAGTCAGCGCCTCGGTCGGCTCGATGACGAGATGACCGCCGCCGGGAATGGCGACGCGGCGCGCCAACGCTTCGTCGAAGGTCGCATCGCAGGCGTCGCGCGCTTCGCGACTATAGGCGACGGGTTCGAATTCATCCGCCCTCGACGCAATCAGACCGGGCGTGTCGCGCGCGGACTCAAACCCGCGCAGCGCGCAGATGGCGCCCTTCTCGCCGGAAGCTTCGCTGCGCACGACGACCTCGAGGAGCGCGCCTTCGACGATCTGTGTGGCCTCCTGGCCAAGCCGCGCGCGCCCGCGTGCGTCGGTGCGCAGATAGCCCGTATCCTGAGACAGGCCGAGATCGAGAAAGGCGCCGCGCAATGCTGTATCCACGCGGGTGACGCGCGCAGCGAACACTTCGCCCCACAATGCGCGCGCGCCGCGCCAGCTGTCGCGATACAGGCCGAACCAGATGGGACGGCCATCCGCATCGAGACCAACCTCGCGGCGCTCGCCGGGGCCGTCATCGATCAATACGACGCCGGCGCTCATTTGCGCGCCACAAGATAGCCCATGCCGGTCAGGAGATTTGCGGTCTCAAACAGCGGCAGGCCGACAACGCCGGAATAAGACCCGTTCAGTGAAGAGATGAACGCCGCCGCCCGGCCCTGCACGGCGTAGCCGCCGGCCTTGCCCCGCCATTCTTCGCTTGCGACATAGTCGTCGCATTCACGCGCGCTGAGCCTCTTGAAGCGTACTCGCGTCTCTACACAGCGCACGGATAAATCTCCCAGCGGCGAGATGACGGCGAGCGCAGAGTAAACGCGGTGGCCGCGACCGGATAATTTGGCTAGACAAGCGCGCGCCTCGGCTTCGGTTTCTGCTTTGGGGAGAATGTCGCGGCCCACGGCGACGACGGTGTCTGCACCTAGACAATAGCTCCCCGTCTGCGCGCAAGCTTGCGCCTTTGCGCGCGCAAGACGGCGGGCGAGCAATGCGGGCGGTTCGGCTTTATGGGGCGTTTCGTCGATATCGGCGGGCGCGACCGTGTCGGGCTCAACGCCGATCTGGGCGAGCAGATCGAGCCGGCGCGGACTCGCGCTCGCAAGAATAAGCGGCGGGCGAACGCCGTCGCGCGCCGCGTCTTTGGAGGTCAACGGCTTACTTGAAGCGGTAGGTGATCCGGCCCTTGGTCAGATCATAAGGCGTCATCTCGACGCGCACCTTGTCGCCGGCGAGCACGCGGATGCGGTTCTTGCGCATCTTGCCCGCAGTGTGGGCGACGATCTCATGATCGTTTTCGAGCTTCACCCGGAACGTTGCGTTCGGCAGGAGTTCCGTGACCTCTCCGTCGAACTCCAAAAGTTCTTCTTTCTCAACCACGCGGCTTGTTCCCTGTTGACGATAACCGCGCCGTTTTCGGCGCGCCGCGCTCCCTTATAGGAATTAGCTGCAATATTCCATCACGTTGGTCCAAGAAGAGGTCCAAAGCGCGACCTTATCTTGTCGTCGAGCTGATCGCGCACGCTGCGATATGCGTTGAGGCGCGCGTCGCGCGAGCCGGCTTCCACCGTGGGATCGGTGATCGGCCAGAACTCGACGCGTGCGCCCCGGTCCCGCGCGAGCGCAACAGCGGCGCGGTAGGATTCCGGCGTCAGCGCAATGATCAGGTCAAACTCGTCGATCATCGCTTCTTCGAATGTGCGCGGCTCGTGGTCGCTGGCGTCAACGCCCGCTTCCTGCAGCGCCTGGACCATGAACGGGTCGAGATAGCCGCCTTCATAGACGCCGCAGGACTGGGCCATGACCGCGCCGCCATAGCGCTTGCGCATCAGCCCCGCTGCGATCGGCGAGCGGATCGAGTTGAGATTACAGGCGAACAGCACGGATTTGGGCGGAGCTTCACTCATCGTTCGTCGCCTTCCTCAGCGCGGCCGGTGCAGCGCGCAGATCAGCGTGAACAAGCGCCGCGCCGTATCGAAATCCATGTCCGCCTTGCCCTTGAGCCGCTCCATCAGAAGTTCGGAGCCCTCATTGTGGAGCCCGCGCCTTCCCATATCGATCGCCTCGATGCGGTCGGGCGTGGCCGAGCGGATGGCGTCGTAATGATAAGGCCCCGCCGGCCCCTCATGCAGCGCGAAGACATTGGCTTCGAGCAGGTCGAAGATCGCGACGCGGCGTTCATGCTCAGCGTCCGCCGTCGCCGCCGCGAGCGAGTCCGGATCAAGCTCTATTTTGAGAATGCGCGCAGCTTCAGACGGCGCCGGCGCGCCTGCGCCTTCGCCTGATTGTGCGTCCTCGCCATCCTCATGCGCCATGACGCCAGCGTCCTTACCGGTCTTGATCCCATCAGAGCGTGAGTTGGGGTCTGAATTCAACGCAGGTTCTAAATCGCGCGAGCGCGTCGCCTTGCGCGCGCCCGCGCGGTCACGCCTCAGCCATCGCTTTCGCGCACGATCTGCGCGCCGCAATTGGAGAGCTTCTCCTCAAGCCGCTCAAAGCCGCGATCAAGGTGATAAACGCGCGCCACCGTGGTTTCGCCTTCCGCCACCAGACCGGCGACAACCAGCGAGACCGAAGCGCGCAAATCCGTCGCCATGACGGGCGCGCCGCGCAGGCGCGACACGCCGCGCACGCGCGCTTCGGAGCCGTGCACGGCGATGTCGGCGCCCATGCGCAACAGCTCGGGCGCATGCATGAAACGGTTCTCGAACACGCGCTCGCGGATGACGGAAACGCCGTCGGCGATGGTCATCAGCGCCATGAATTGCGCCTGAAGATCAGTGGGAAATTCAGGATAAGGCCCGGTCTCGATATCGGCTGAGGAGATGCCCGCCCCGTTGCGCGCCACGCGCACGCCGCCTTCGACCGGTTCGATCACCGCACCGGTTTCGCGCATATGGGTCCACAACGCGTCGTTATGTTCAAACCGCGCGCCTTTCAGCGTCACCTCGCCGCCAGTCGCGGCAACGGCCAGCGCGTAAGTGCCGGTCTCGATGCGGTCGGCGACGACAGGGTAAGTTGCGCCGGACAAGCGCTCCACGCCGGTGATGGAGATGGTCTCCTCGCCCGCATCGCGCACTTGAGCGCCCATGGCGTTGAGGCAATCGGCGAGGTCGATGATTTCCGGCTCGCGCGCGGCGTTGGAAATGGTCGTCTCACCCTTCGCCAGGACGGCGGCCAGCATCGCGTGCTCGGTCGCGCCGACGGAGGGAAACTCCAGCTTGATCGGCGCGCCCTTGAGCCCGCCTTTGGCGACGGCGTCGACATAGCCCTGATCGAGCGTGATGTCCGCCCCCAGACATTCCAGCGCCTGCAGATGCAGGTTCACCGGGCGCGCGCCGATGGCGCAGCCGCCGGGCAGCGAGACGCGCGCCCTATGTTCGCGCGCGAGAAGCGGTCCGAGCACGTTGAAGGTCGCGCGCATTTTACGCACGAGATCATAGGGTGCGGTCGTGGAGTCGATCGTCGCCGCGCGCAGACGCAGCCGCGCGTGGTTTTCCTCGTGCGCCTCAGCGCCGAGATGGGCGAGCAGATGCGCCATTGAGCGCGTATCCGCCAGGCGCGGCAT
>JAUIEH010000336.1 GCA_030428405.1 Alphaproteobacteria bacterium | reverse complement strand
TGACGGGCTGGCGCAGAGATGCGTTTGGCGAAGCCGCCCTTGCGCTCAAGCGCGGCGAAGTCGCGTTGAAGCTTGAAGGCGATCAGGTCGTGGCGGTGCCGGTCTGAGCGACCGCCTCAAAACGCGCGCAACCTAATCTTCGGCGATTTGCGCCCCGAGATTGCAGGCCTCGGCGAGGCGCTGAAGCCGCTTTTGCACGAGTTCGTTGACGAGGCGCCGACGCGCGGGGCTCGCCGTCAGGATCAGCGCGCGCGACTTCATGGTGAGCTTCACACCATCGAGAAGCTCATGCGCGCGGCCTGAAAGCGTGCATGCCAGGCGCAAGGCCAAGCCGAGCCTGAACGCGGCGCCTTGCGCGCGCGGCGATAACAGCCGCGTGACGTCTTCGCTTTCATAGGCGTGGTTGCCGTCATAGCGACAGCTCACCACGCGGGCGAGAAAGGCGCGTTCGCGATGAGCGAGCCCGCCGATCGGCGCCGCCAGGATCTCGTCAAAGCTGAGCTGGGCGCGGTGATCAGGATGACGCCAGCCGGAAATGTCCGCCATCCGACATGCAGCGGCGAATAAGCGGCGATCGGTCTCCTCGCCAAAGGCCTCGCCGATGGCCGGGCGGATCGGCTCGAGCCAGTTCTGCAACGCCCTGCCAAGCTCGGGATCTGCGCCGAAGCGACGCGCCAGCGCGGCCATGCCGCAGATCAGGGGGTCGGCCTCGCGCTCTTCATCGGTCATCAGCTCATAGACCACGCCTTCGCGCAGGCCGTAGGCCGAAGCGACGACGCGCTGAACCTTCAGCCGACTGATGAGCCGCTCCAGAACCATGCCCGCGATCGGCAGCGTTTCGAGGCGGCGCGAGGACACGCCCGGCACTTGAGAGAGATAGCCTGCCCCCTCACGCGCCGCGCGCACCGCCAGCGCCTTGGCCGCTTCGCCACTCATCTCGAAGCCCTGAATGACCGATATCGGATGGCCCGTGCGGTGCATCTCGGCGACGGCGAGATTGCGCCAGGAACCGCCCACCAGATAGAGCGTGTCGAAGCGCTTATAGCGATCGACCTTGGCGTCATCGAACAAAGAGTCGATCCGCTTGCGGAGCTTGCCCTGCTTGTCGCCTTCCTCATTATTCGTCAGCGCCAGCGGGCCGGCGGGCATGGACACGCCCCATTTCACCTGTCCGGACTTGATCGCCGCCAGTTCGAGGCTGGAGCCTCCCAGATCGCCGACCACGCCTTGCGCGCGGCGTTCGCCCGCCAGAACGCCGAGTGCGGAGATGCGCGCTTCCTCAGCGCCGCTCAGGACGCGCGGCTGAACGCCAAGCGCCTTTTGCGCCTCCTTGCAGAATTCGGCTCCGTCAGAGGCTTCGCGCACGGCCGCAGTCGCCACGGCGGCGACATCGCTTACGCCGCGCCCCTCTATCAGGGTCCGGAAGCGCTCTATGCCGCCGAGCGCGCGCTTGCGCCCGTCCTTGGAGAGCACGCCCGTTTCAGACATGTCGCGGCCGAGGCCAGCATCGACGCGCTCGTTCAGAATGGCGAACGAGGCGCCGCCGACAATGCGGAATATGACCAGACGCACCGAGTTGGAGCCGATATCGACGACCGCCATCGAGCGGGCTTCGGCGTTGTCGTCGTCAATCTGGGCGCGAGCGCTCATCGCGGCGTCTGGCGGCATATCGTCGGTCGCTTTACGGATCTTTGGTCATGTCGCCCCGCCTGACGGCAGGACGGGCGGCATCGAGGCTTCTTTGAGCGCCGAGCCACGCCCGGACAAGGAGGGGTTCTCCATAAAGTATGCGTGCGCGGAAAATGGGGACTCATCGCCGGACAAATCGACGCGGACATATGAGCCGTCTGACTGGAGACGCCAGCTTTGCCCCTGATCGATCAGATTTGCGACCATGATCTGGCTGACGATCTGCTGGTGCACGGTCGCATTGAGGATCGGCACCATGACTTCGACGCGCCGGTCGAGATTGCGCGGCATCCAGTCGGCGGATGATATGAAGACCTTGTTTTTCGGCGACGGCATGGCGTGACCCGCTGCAAAGCAGGCGATGCGGGAATGTTCCAAGAAGCGGCCGACAATGGATTTGACGCTGATATTTTCCGACATGCCCGGCACGCCCGGTCGCAAACAACATATGCCGCGCACGATCAATTCGATGCGCACGCCCGCATTTGACGCGCGATAGAGCGCATCGATGATTTCGGGATGCACCAGCGAATTGAGCTTGGCCCAGATCTGCGCGGGCTTGCCCGCTTCGGCGTTGGCGATCTCGTCTTCGATCAGCGACAGCAATGTCGATTTGAGATTGAGCGGCGACACCGCGAAGCGCTCCATCTCGCTCGGCTTGGCGTAACCGGTGATGAAATTGAACACGCGCGCCGCATCCCGGCCAAACGCCTCGTCCACCGTGAAGAGCGACAAATCGGTGTAAATGCGCGCCGTGACCGGATGATAATTGCCCGTGCCGACATGGGTGTAGGTGCGCAACGCATCGCCTTCCCGGCGCACAACCATTGAAAGCTTTGCGTGGGTCTTCCACTCCCAGAATCCGTACACGACCTGAACGCCCGCGCGCTCGAGGTCGCGGGCGAAGCCGAGATTGGCCTCCTCGTCAAAACGCGCCTTCAATTCGACAAGGGCTGTAACGTTCTTGCCCGCATCTGCGGCCTCGATCAGCGCCTTGACGACGGGCGAGCCCTTCGAGGTGCGATAAAGCGTCTGCTTGATGGTGATGACGTTGGGGTCTTCGGCCGCCTGATTGAGGAAGTGCAGGACGACATCGAAGGACTCGTAGGGATGGTGGACGAGAATGTCCTTGGCGCGGATCGCGGCGAAACAATCGCTGCCATGGTCGCGAATGCGCTCGGGATAGCGCGGCTCATAGGCGTCATACTGAAGGTCGCGGCGATCCTCGGTGATGAGCTCGCCGACATCCTTCACGCCCAAAATGCCGTCGACCAGCACCATGTCCTGGGCCTCCGCCTCAAGCTCGCGCGCCACGAAGTCGCGCAATGAGGCGGGCATGGAGGCTTCCGTCTTGAGACGGACAAGGCGGCCGCGGCGGCGTTCTTTAATGGCGATCTCGAAGAATTTGACGAGATCTTCGGCCTCTTCCTCGATCTCGATGTCGCTGTCGCGAATGATGCGGAAGGCGCCCATGCCCTCGACTTCATAGCCGGGAAACAAGGCGTCGATGAACATGCCCAGCACTTTTTCAATCGCGATGAAGCGCTTGACCGGCGGGCTCTGGCTGGCGCGTCCGGACGCCGGCAATTCGACAAAGCGGGCCACGCCCGACGGCAAGGGCACCAGCGCCTTCATCGGCCCACGATCGCCGCCGCGCAATTCGAGCGCGATGTTGAAGCCGAGATTTGGAATAAACGGAAACGGATGCGCGGGATCGACCGCGAGCGGCGTGATCAGCGCAAAGATGCGGTCGTGGAAATCCTTGCGCAGCCAGGCTTTCTCTTTCGCGGTCAGATCGTCGGCCTCAAGCACGCACACGCCGGCCGCGCGCATCTCCTTGCGCAGCGCGCGCCAGCAGGTCTGTTGCTGCTCAAGCAGCTCGGCCGCCGCTGTATTGACGGCCGTCAGCTGTTCGCCCGGCGACATGCCGTCCTGACTGTCCGAGGTGACGCCGCCGCGGACCATCGCGCGCAAGCCCGCCACGCGGACCATGTAGAACTCGTCGAGATT
>JAUIEH010000335.1 GCA_030428405.1 Alphaproteobacteria bacterium | reverse complement strand
TCGCGCCGATGCGGGCGAGGCGCGCTTCGGTCTGCTCTTCGTTCCAGACATAAGGCAGCGCGCGCCAGCCATCCTCGCGCCGCACCAGCACGCGCGTCTCCATCAGGCGGTATTGCGAGAGGTCGACACCCGTTTCGCCGAGCGCATCGGAGCGGTCTTGCGCGCGCGCGACGGCTGCGCCGTCCTCGCCCGCGACACGCGGATAAAAGAAAGTCTTGGTAATGACGGTCCCGACGGGGAAGTCGAGCACGTCCTCGCCGTTCCAATTAATCGGCGCGCCGTCGGGCACGCTGATTGTGCGCAGCTTATGCGCATAGTCGGTGAAGAGGGCCGTGTTCAGAGCGTATGGCTCGACGCCCGCCGCAAGGCGCAAATATCCGTCCTCGACATGAAGCTGACCCCATTCGCTCAGGAGCTGCGGGTCGGCGGGCGGCGAAGCGGTCTGCGCGCGCGAATGCGATCCAAGACCGGCGATGGCGGCCGTTGCGAGAACGACCGCCATTACGGCGAGGAGGAAGGCGTTGAAGCGCATGGGCGCGGACTACCCCGTCCAGTCCTCAACGGCGGGCAGGGGCGCGAGCGAGCAGCGATGCTCTTCGGTGCGCACGCGCGGGCGGTCATAGCCGTTGGGTCCGTCGGCGTTGAGCAGGTCGGCGTCTTCTTCGTTGACGCAGATGCCGCGCTCTTCATCGCTCACCTCGTCATTGACGAAACCATCCCAGATGATGTCCGGCAAACGGCCCCACGGTCCGAAGCGAGCAATACGCAGAAGCTGCAGGTCGCGGTCGTCAGGCCAGCCGCCGCCGCCGGAAAGCGCGTTGTCGTGAACGTGGATGCGCTCCGGATAAGGATCGAAGTCGTCCTCGAACTCGCCATCGCCGAAGCCGGCCGAGAATACGCTGGATATGATGATGTTGGCGGTGCGGTTGTCCGCGATGCGGTTGTTGAAAATCTCAACATCGTCATTCGAGTTCACGACCACGCCCGAACCGGCCGGAACGCTCGCCACGGGCGTGCCGGGATGGCCGAAATTGTCCGTGTTGTTCTCAAAGACTTCGTTGTTGAACACGCGCGTGCCGGCGCCTGGCTGGGGCAGGTTGGGCATGTTGAAGACCAATATGCCGCCAGTGTTGTTGGTCGCGACGTTTTCATAGACGTCGGCGTCCTGCGTGTTCTCGATTTCGATGCCGGCGACGTTCCACTCCGCGCGATTGCGGCGCACGATGACATTGCGCGACTGGCCGACATAGATGCCCGCATCGGATGCGCCGATGGCGACGGAATCTTCGACCAGCACGTTTTCGCACTGCACCGGATACATGCCGTATGCGCCGTTTTCCGTGCGCGGCGGACCGGTCCACTCGACGCGCACGCGGCGAATGGTGACATTGGTTCCGTCGGAGATTTTCAGCGCGTCGCCGCGCGTGTCCTCAATGGCGAGGTCTTCGATCGTGAAGTCGCTCGCCTGCACGAGGAGACCCTCCGCGCCCGCAACCTGACCGGCGAAGGTGAGGATGGTGCGGTCCATGCCCGCGCCGCGAATGGTGACGCCGTCGACATTGAGATTGAGCGAGCGGTCAAAGGCGAACACGCCCTCGGGAATCTCGATCACCGCGCCCGGCTCGGCGAGCACGAGCTGTTCCATCAGCGTGTTTTGATAATCGCTGTCGGCCTCGGCGATATCGCGCGCCGTGCGGCTCGAACCGCCGCCGGCGCAGGCGGCGAGCGCGAAGGCTGCCGCCATTGCGGCGGCGAGCCCGATCCAGTTCAAACGTTTCATCGCGTTCCCTCCCCAGTGAACAGCGTTCATCGGAGCCTACAATGCTGAGCGGCGCCCGCAAGCCGGTTTGCGGCTTTGACTTGATTTCGGCGGGCGAGCGCTGACAAGCAGAGAGACCATGAGTTCGACCGACCAATATATCTGCATCGGCGCGGTGGCGGGCGCTTTCGGCGTGCGCGGGGAAGTGCGCGTGAAGTCCTTCACTGAGACGCCGGACGATATTTTCGACTATGCGCCGTTTCTCGACGAAGCCGGCGCGGTGGTGCTCAGCGTCGTCTCATGGCGCCCGATCAAGGACGGCTTTGCGGTGTTTTGCGACGAGGCGGCGTCGCGCGAGGACGCAGAGGCGATGAAGTCCGTGCGCCTGCATGCGGCGCGCGCGCGTCTGCCTGCGCCTGACGAAGAAGAATTCTACCACGCCGATTTGATCGGCATGGCCGTGAAGCGGCTGGACGGGCGCGATCTGGGGCTGGTGCGCGCGGTGCAGAATTACGGCGCGGGCGATCTTTTGGAGGTGCATGAGACGCCGGGCGCGAAAGGCTCTTGGTTCTTGCCGTTCACGAAGGCGGCGGCGCCGCATGTCGACCTCGCCAAGCGCGAAGTGATCGCCGATCCGCCCGAAGGCGTAGCCCCGGAGGGCGGCGAATCAGCCTAATTCCTGGGGTATGATTCGAACCGCTACGGCCGCCGGCGCCACGCTCCTCGCTTCCATGTTCGCATGGGAGCCGTCGCAGATTACGGCTGAGGCGCGGCGTGACCGATGTACGCTCGCCGAGGACGGTGTCGATGTCGCGCTGTCGCGGCTCGGCGTTGCGGCGGATGAAATCGACCTGGTGCGCGAACAATCGCGCGCGCAGGCCGACCGCGTCATCGCCGCAGCAGTCGAGGGCGACATCGCCAACGGCGTCTGGACGGCGGCGCCGCGACCGGGCCGGGAGCGCGCCATGCTGCGCCGCAGCCTCGCTTCGGGCGAAGTGTCGCTGGCCGCCTGCATGAGCCGCATTGAGCGCGGGCTCGGCGCGCATCTGGTCAGCGCCGATGAGGACGCCGCGCCCGGTCATGCGCGCGTCGTGCTCGGCCCGCTGGTCGTCGACAGGGCGGGCGAGCGCGCTTTCCTGCCGGTGGTCATTCGCGAGAATGCAGCCCGCGTCTGCGTCGATGCGGTCGAGTTTGCGCGCAATGAGGACGGCGTGCTTGCGCCGCGATTGATCGCGGGACGCGCCGGCGCCTGCGCGCGCGCCTGATCCGGCCTTGCCCGCGCAGCGCGTGGGCGCGATGCTCCGCGCTTCTCGCGCCCAAGGACTTTCGTCGTGAATTATTCCAGCTATCTGCAGCTTGAGCGTCTCTTGAGCGCGCAGACGCTTGAGAGCGAACGTCTCAATGCGCCCGCGCATGACGAGATGCTCTTCATCATCATCCACCAAACCTATGAGCTCTGGTTCAAGCAGGTCTTGTTCGAACTCGACGCCGTGCAGACCGCCCTCGCGGAAGACGAACTGGACGACCGCGAGATCGCTGATGTTGCGAGGGCGCTTGAGCGGGTCTTGTTGATCTTCAAGACCCTGATCGGCCAGGTCGACATTCTCGAAACCATGACGCCGCTCGATTTCCTCGAGTTTCGCGACATGCTGACGCCGGCCTCGGGCTTTCAGAGCGTGCAGTTTCGCCTGCTCGAATCGCGTCTCGGCCTCACCCGCGCTGAGCGGCTCTCTTATGACGGGCGCGACTATGACAGTCGGTTGACGGAAGAAGACCGCACGCGCGTGCGCGAGGCCGAGGCGGCGCCGTCTCTGCTCGATCAGATCCAGGCCTGGCTGGAGCGCACGCCCTTCGTAGCGATGGGCGATTATGATTTCCGCACGGCTTATGAATCCGCGCTCGACGAGGCGCTCGCGGCCGACGCCTCCATCATCGAGACCCATCCGCATATGTCGGAGGAGGAG
>JAUIEH010000334.1 GCA_030428405.1 Alphaproteobacteria bacterium | reverse complement strand
CCGGCCGAACTCGCGCCGCGCATCGATTATGAAAGCTGGCGGCGCCCGGAATTGTTCGACTGGCTCGCCGAAGCCGGCGGCGTCGCCGAAGAAGAAATGCGGCGGACGTTTAATTGCGGCGTCGGCATGATCGTGAGCGTCGACGCCGAGGAAGCCGAGGACATCGCCCGCCGGCTCGATTCCGGCGACGTCTCGGCCTGGATCTGCGGCGACGTCGTCGAGGCGCAGGCGTGAAGCGCGCGCGCGTCGGCGTTTTGGTGTCCGGACGCGGCTCCAACATGATGGCGCTGATCGACGCTGCTCAATCGGCGGACTTTCCCGCCGAAATCGCTGTCGTCATCTCCAACCGCCCCGACGCGCTCGCTTTGGAGACTGCGACCGAGCGCGGCGTGCCAGCCGTCTGCGTCGATCACAAAGTCTTCGACACGCGCGAATTGTTTGAACAACAGCTCGACCGCGCTTTGCGCGCCGACAGGATCGACATCATCTGTCTGGCCGGCTTCATGCGCATTCTGTCACCGTGGTTCGTCGGTCAATGGGAGGGGCGCATACTGAACATCCACCCTTCGCTTTTGCCGAGTTTTCCGGGCCTCGACACGCATAAGCGCGCGCTCGACGCGGGCGTGAAGTTTCACGGCTGCACGGTGCATCTGGTGACGCGCGAACTCGACCGTGGACCGATTATCGACCAGGCCGCCATCGCCGTGCGGCCCGACGACACGCCCGACACGCTTGCCGCACGCGTGCTCACGGCAGAACACGAGCTCTACCCCGCCTGCCTCGCCAAAGTGGCGCGCGAGCGCATCAATGCGTCTGAAGACGAACAGGCCGGGCGAAGCGAAGCGGGCTGAACGCGGCTAAGCGCCAGCGAGATAAGCGCGCTTGCCGATCTCGACGCCGATATGGCGCAGGATCGCAAACGTCACCGAGCAGTGGAAATAGAAATTCGGAACGGCGAAACCGCGCAGATAGTCCTCGCCGCGAAACTCCATCGTTTCTTCGGGTCCGATCCGCACCGTGACTGCGCGCGTGTCGGCGTCGGCGAATTCGGCTTCGTTGAGGCCGTTGAGATAATCGATGGTCTTATCGAGACGCTGTTGCAGTTGCGCGAGCGTGGTTTCTTCATCCGGAAAGGACGGCATTTCGCCGCCGGATAATCTCGCGCCGGCGCCCTTCGCCGCATCCGATATGATCTGGATCTGACGGGCGAGCGGCAGCATGTCCGGGTAAAGACGCGCGGCGAGGAGCGCTTCTTCGCTCATGCCGCGCGCCGCAGCGAATTCGCCGCCTTTCGCCAGCCAGGTCTTCACATTCGTCATCATAGAAACAAAACCGCGCACGGACGTGCTGTAAGCATTGGTGGCCATGAGACGAACCTTTCGTGAGGAGAGTGAAGCCTGAGCGCCGATCAGCCGACGATTTCGGAATCGTCGAAGAAGTAAGCTATTTCCCGCTTGGCGCTTTCCGGGCTGTCGGAGCCGTGCACCGCGTTCTCGCCGACCGAGGCGCCGAACGCCTTGCGGATCGTGCCTTCATCAGCTTCAGCCGGATTGGTCTTGCCCATCACTTCGCGATTGCGCGCGATCGCGCCTTCGCCTTCGAGCACCTGAATGACGACCGGGCCGCGGGTCATGAACTCGACCAGCTCGCCGAAAAACGGGCGTTCCTTGTGCTCGGCGTAAAAGCCTTCGGCTTTCTCACGCGACAGCCGCACGCGCTTTTGCGCGACGATGCGCAGGCCGGCGTCTTCGAGCATGGCGTTGACCGCGCCGGTTTTGTTGGCCTCGACCGCGTCGGGCTTGATGATCGAGAGTGTGCGTTCGACAGCCATCGGCGGTCTCTCCTCGCTTTCAATTCATGTCGTTCTTGGAACTTGCGCAGAAACACGCAGGTGGCGGGCGCACGTCTAGCCTTGCACTGGCCAAGCGGCAAGGCGCCTGCGACCGCAAGAGCGAGCGACTGTCATGGATCGCAGCTAAGGCGCCTTGCCGGCTTGAAAATTCGCCCGGGCTCACGCTTTTTGGGACGATGATGGCGACACGCTCATCGAGAAATTTCGCCCTCTTCGCCGGCGGCGCTGCGACATTGCTTGTGTTTGCGGGCGCATCTTATGGCGTCGGGCGCGCGCTGCGCAGCGAGGGCGGCGGCCGGCCGACGCCGGTAGAACAGCCGCGCGAAGACCCGACGGGGTGCCTTTCACTGTCCGCCGCGATGGCCGCCTGCACGCCCGGCGTCTGCTCTCAGCCCCATCCCTTCGTCGAAGACTTTGAGATCGAACACCGCATTCACGGCGAAGATGACGGCGCCTGCGTCTACGCCCAGACCCGGCCAGGCAATGTCGAAGTGGAATGCCGGCTTACGCCTGACGGCCGGCAAGCCCAGGCCGCCATTCTCGATGAAATCGGCCGCGGCGTGGTCAGCGCAGCCTATTTCGCGACCGAATGCGCCATCCGTCGCGGCGGCTGAACGCGCAGGACTTGGCGCGAGGACCAGCGCGCAGGCATAAGCGCGCGCGACATGCTGCACATCAACGATCTTTCCTACGCCATTGAAGGCCGGCCCCTGCTCGATCAGGCGACCGCTGTGCTGACCGAGCGCACCAAAGCGGGCCTTGTCGGGCGCAATGGCTCGGGCAAGTCGACGCTCTTGCGGCTGATCAAGGGCGAGCTGCCGGCGCAGTCGGGCTCCGTCAATCTGCGGCGCGGCGCGCGCATGGGCTCGGTCGATCAGGAAGCGCCGGGCGGTCCGGACCCGCTCATGGACGTCGTGCTCGCGGCGGATGAGGAACGCGCAGCGCTTCTCGCCGAAGCCGAAACGGCGCAGGAGCCGAACCGGATCGCTGAAATCCAGACGCGGCTCGCCGACATCGAAGCGCACTCGGCTGAAGCGCGCGCGGCTGAAATCCTGGTCGGTCTCGGCTTTGCGAATGCGGACCTCTCGCGGCCCTGCGGGGATTTCTCTGGCGGCTGGCGCATGCGCGTCGCGCTCGCGGGCGTGTTGTTCGCGACGCCCGACCTTTTGCTCCTCGACGAGCCGACCAACTATCTCGATCTGGAAGGCGCGCTCTGGCTGGAGACCCATCTCAAGCGCTTTCCCGGCGCAGCCCTGATCGTCAGCCACGACCGCGAGCTGTTGAACGGGGCGTGCAATCGCATCATCCATCTGCGCGAGCGCAAGCTGTTTTCCTATGAGGGCGGCTATGACTCCTTTGAGCGCCAGCTCTCCGAACAACAAACGCTCAACCTGAAGCTCCGCGACCGTCAGGATGCAGAGCGCAAGCGCCTTGAGGCCTTCGTCGAGCGTTTCCGCTACAAGGCCTCCAAGGCGCGCCAGGCCCAATCGCGCGTCAAGCGGCTGGAAAAGATGCAGCCCGTCGCGACCATCGTCGAAGACCCCGTGCCCGCGTTTCACTTCCCCTCGCCGGTGCGCGCGCTGGCCCCGCCGCTCGTGCGCCTTGAGGAGACCGAGGTCCGCTATGGCGACGGCCCGCCAATATTGAGCAAGCTGAATCTACGTCTTGATACGGATGACCGCGTCGGCCTGCTCGGCCGCAACGGCGCGGGCAAATCAACCTTCGCCAAGCTGCTTGCGGGCAGGCTGCAGCCGAGTGCTGGCCATTTCCGCAAGCACAAAAAGCTCAATGTGGCCTATTTTGCGCAACACCAGATCGAAGCGCTCAATCCGAAACACTCCGCTTACGATCATATTTGCGAGCTGATGCCGGATG
>JAUIEH010000333.1 GCA_030428405.1 Alphaproteobacteria bacterium | reverse complement strand
ATCGGGCTGTGTGGTCATGACCGGAGCGCTTTAGCCCATTCGCGCCTTAGCGGACATAGGGGCGGGACGAGGGGCGCGCGAAGCGCAGCAAGCGGGCTGAGGGTAGAGACTCGGTATCGCAGGTCGGCTTCGAGTTTGTGGTAGGCGGCGCGCCCGACAACCACAACTTGCGGTGGCGCAACTCTTATTTCGGTCGCTTATTCGCAGATTGGGGTCGACTGACGCGCAAGGCTTCATCAACCTGCTAGTAAGTAGGGGGGGGAGTACAAAATGAATTGGGACGCATTGATACGCGCATTAACGGTTTCGCCCGAGAATACTATTGTTGCTCTTGTTGCGTTTTCGTCAATACTGGTCGTTGGGTATACAATCGGCAACATCATTGGCAGAAACCATCAAAAGGAAAAAATTCTCGATGCTCAAATACAGCTAAGAAATACGGAAAAAGAACTAAAGTCGGCACGGTCGAAAGTGGAGCGCGTCGAGATTGCATTGAGCCGTGGCGAGGAAGGGCGCGGCGTCTGGGACCTCGAACATCTTCGGACACCGTCTTGGTATCATCGCCGACTGAACAATAGCCCAGCACACATACTCGCTGTCGCAAATTTGAAAGGTGGGGTGGGCAAGACGACGCTTGCCGCCAATCTCGGCGTGTTCTTCGCACGAGATCGCGGCAAGCGTGTCTTGCTAGTAGATCTCGATTATCAGGGTTCGCTGACAGGTCTCGTCGCCCTCGGCGCCGATTTGGACGCTGACCCGGAGCCGGAGGTTCACCGCGTCATCGGTGGCGGTGCGGCCTCTGGTAACGAGTTACACTTGTTGACGCACTCCCTACAACCGCTGGGAGGGCTAAGGCTTTTGGCGGCGGGCTACGAATTGACCGTCGAGGAGGATCGGCAGCTCATTGCAAATCTGCTCGCGGCAGAGGAGCGCTTCAGTGTCTTCAATCTCGCGCGTTATCTCAGCGCTCCTGAGGTTAAAGAAAATTTTGACATCGTCATTCTTGACGCTTCGCCGCGCTTGTCAGCCGCCACTTTGAATGGACTGTTTGCGTGCACGAGTTACATCATTCCGGTGAGACCTAGTCCGGTATCTAATCGCTCCGTGGCGTATTTCGAGAAGCAAGTCGTCGAGGCCATTCGTCCGATAAACCGCGATGCGAAGTTGCTTGGGGTTGCTCTGACGATGACGGTAAGGGAGGGGGCGGAGGGATCGCGTGACAAGACGTTCGTAGACGAAATCCGCCAAAATTTTGCTGGTAGGACCGGCGAATACGGCATGCTCGCGGGTGCTTACCCCGATGGAGTGCCGCTGTTTGACACGCGGATTCCAAATTTGGCTGAGATCGGGCGAGGAATCGCACTAGTTGGTGGTGATCAAAATTCGAAGACTCTTCTGACATCGTTCTGCCAAGAAGTTGAAGCAAAGCTCGAAAACCAATGACAAAAGAAAAGCTTGCGATCGTCGTTACTGAAGCGGCTCAGGCCGCGAAGGCCGGCGCTTCGACGGCTGAATCAGATGCTTTGATTCGGCTGGCGCGAGCGATCTCCACCTCGCCGATGAAGAATGCAACGTCCTTGGTCGATCTGCTGGAGCAAGGCCCTTTGGGGGAAAACGGATGAACTTCCCTTTTTCTCCCGATAGAGCGCGAAAATCACGCGAAGGCGCGTCGGTTCAGATAGCCGACATTCTCCCTTATTTGCGCGCGTTCAACAACGCGTTCAGGGTCGTGGCGTCAAAACCAAACGCCGCTGCATTCGAGAGATTCGTGACCTATCTCGCGTCTAACAACTCAATGTCTGTGGATGAGTTGGTCCGGCGTATTGAGGAAATCGAGCCGCCTAAAACCAAAAAGTCGACTGGCAACGCGCGAACGGTGAGCGCGGCAAATGCTGCCGACATCGAGCGCTATGTGGAACGACTTCAATCAGTGCGATTTGACCTCGAGGAGTTTCGCACATTGTTCGCTGAAATTCAGGCGGATAAGTCGCTCAACGCCTCGGCCCGTAAGTCGTTAGCCGCCGCGTTCATTCCCGGCGAGCCGAAATTTGCGAGCGGCAAAGCGGCAATGGATGAAATCGAAAGCTACGTAAAAAACCTCATTCGTTCGCAAGGAACGCTTGAGCGGAACTCAAAGGTAAAAATTTGAGAGCAGATAATCTTTTAACGAAACATTTTATTGGAAAATGATAAGCCGGGCCACGATCGTGGCCCGGCTTATTCGTTGCTGCCCCTTTAAGCCTATTCTTCGCCGGCGCCGGGCGAGTCTTCTTCGGTTTCCTCATCGGTCGGGAAGCCGCGAACGCGCAGGAGCGCGTTGACGTCGGGCGCGCGGCTGCGGAAGCGCTCATAGGCGTCCGCGCGGTCCGTCGAGTTGCCCTCGCCGAGGATGATGTCACGCATGCCCGCAGCGATTTCCGGATCGAACACATTGCCGCTCGATTCGAAATACTCCCATGTGTCGGCGTCCATAACTTCCGACCACAGATAAGAGTAATAGCCCGCCGAATACGCATCGCTCGAGAACAGATGCCCGAATTGCGGCAGGCGGTGACGCATGGCGATTTCATCCGGCATGCCGATCGCTTCGAGCGTTTCGCGCTCAAACGCGTCCGGGTCGATGTCGCCGTCGGCGCGGTCATGCAGCGCCATGTCGACCAGGGCGGAGGAGAGATACTCCACCGTGGCGTAGCCCTGATTGAACGTCGCGGCCTGTTCGACGCGGTCGACAAGCTCCTGCGGCATCGGTTCGCCGGTTTCATAATGCAGCGCGAACTGATCCAGGATCGGGCGCGTCAGCACCCAGTGCTCATGAACCTGGCTGGGATACTCGACATAATCGCGCGGCGTGGTGCGCAGGCCGGGATAATCGACCCGCATCAACAGTCCGTGCAAGGCGTGTCCAAATTCGTGGAACAGCGTCTCGGCGTCGTCGAGCGAGATCAGCACCGGCTGATCGGCGCCGCCGCGCACGAAGTTGTTGTTGTTCGACGTGATCGGCGTGATCGTTTCGCCGGTGAACGTCTCATAGCCGCGATAGCCGAGCGCCCAGGCGCCCGAGCCTTTGCCGGCGCGCGCGAAGTAATCGCCATAGAACAGGCCGACATGCTCGCCGTCGGGGCCGAGCACTTCCCAGACGCGCACGTCGTCGTGGAAGACGGGCACAGTGCCGGTGATTTCATTGAAGCTGAGGCCATAGAGCTCGTTCGCCATGTGGAACGAGGCCGCGATCATGTTGTTGAGCTCGAAATAATTGCGCAGCTCGTTTTGATCGAGGCTGTAGCGTTCGCGGCGGACCTGCTCTGCGTAATAGAGATAGTCCCACGGCGCGATCGTGATGTCTTCGCCGCTGCGATCGGCGATCGCCTGCATGTCGGCGACTTCTTCTTCAACGCGGGCGACCGCCGCCGGCCAGACGCGCATCATCAGTTCACGCGCATTTTCCGGCGTCTGCGCCATCGTGTCGGCCATGCGGAAGAAGGCGTGATTTTCAAAGCCGAGAATGTCGGCGCGCTCGGCGCGCAGCGCCATGATCTGGCTGATGATTTCGTTGGTGTCGTTGGCGTCGCCATTGTCGCCGCGGTTCTTGAAGGCGCGCCAGACCTGCTCGCGAAGCGCGCGATTGTCGGCGAAGGTCAAGAACGGATCGACGCTGGAGCGCGTGTTGACGACGGCCCACTCGCCCTCGTGGTCGCGATCAGCCGCCGCTGCTGCGAGCGCGTCGCGGA
>JAUIEH010000332.1 GCA_030428405.1 Alphaproteobacteria bacterium | reverse complement strand
CACGATCCGGCTGAACTCGCTCGCTCAGCCGATGAACGCACGCCGCACTCCATCGACGCCGAGCAGGCTCTGCTCGGCGCGATGATGGCGGACAACGAAACTGCGCATCGGATCACCGACGCTCTGAGGGCTGAGCATTTCTACGATCCGGTTCATGGGCGCATCTTCACCGCCGCCAAGCAGAAGATTGAGCGCGGCGAGCTTGCCGACGCCATCACGCTGACCGCGCTTGCCGAAACCGATGAGGGTCTGAAGTCACTCGGCGGCGCGGAATATCTCGTCGACCTTATGGCCTCGGGCGCGAGCGCTGCGTCAGCGCCGGATTATGCGCGCCTGATCTATGACCTCGCTTTGCGCCGCAGCCTTTTGCGGGTGGGCGGAGAGATTGAAAAAGACGCCCGCGCCGAACGCGAAAAGCCTGCGCGCACGCTGGTCGAAGAAGCCGAACGCAAGCTCTTCGACCTCGCCGAAACGGGCAGCGCCGAGCGCGGTCTCATGCATTACGGCGACGCCATCATCCAGTCGATCGAGATGGCTGCGGCGGCCGCGCAGCGCCAAGGCGGCCTCTCCGGCGTGAATACCGGCTTCGACAGCCTCAATACGAAGCTTGGCGGCCTGCACAAATCCGACCTGATCATCATCGCGGGACGCCCCTCAATGGGCAAAACCGCCTTCGCCACCAATGTCGCTTATCGCATGGCTGAGCTCTACCGCAGCGAGAAGGACGATCTCGGCGTGGAGCGCACGGTCGACGGCGGCGTCGTCGCCTTCTTCTCACTGGAGATGTCGTCGGAACAGCTCGCCACGCGTATTCTCGCCGATCAGGCCGACATTCCGTCTCACGCTATTCGTCAGGGCGAAATCGACGCCGATCAGTTCGAGCGCCTGCGTGATGCGGCCGCCCGCATCGACGCCTCCCCGCTCTATATCGACGACACCGGCGGTCTCTCCATAGGCGCGCTGTGCGCGCGCGCACGCCGCATGAAGCGGCTGCACGGGCTCGACGCCATCTTCATCGACTATCTGCAGCTCATCACCTCGACCGGCGGCAAGGCGAGCGACAGCCGCGTTCAGGAAGTCAGCCAGATCACGCAGCAGCTCAAGGCGCTGGCGAAGGAACTCGACGTTCCCGTCATCGCGCTGTCGCAGCTCTCGCGTCAGGTTGAATCGCGCGAAGACAAGCGCCCGCAGCTCTCGGACCTTCGCGAGTCCGGCTCGATTGAGCAGGACGCCGACGTCGTCATGTTCGTTTACCGCGAGGAATATTACGCCGCGCGCGAGGAGCCGAAATCCAAGAAGGACTCCTCCAACGCCAGCGACCATGACGACTACGTCAAATGGGAAGAGTGGTACAACAAGGTCGTCGGCAAGGCGGAAATCATCATCTCCAAACAGCGTCACGGCCCTATCGGCACAGTCGATCTCGAATTCGACGGCAGCTTCACCCGCTTCAGCGATCCCAAGAACGACAAATACGCCTCCCATCTCAATCAGCCCTCGCGCGGCGGCAATGGCGGCGGCGGTCCTGGTTTGGGGCGTTGACCTCTCGCGCTCGGATGCGCATTTGCGCTATCGACACTGAGCGTTGAGCAAAGCGAAGGCGGCCCCGATGCAGAACGCGGCGCAGGACGTGCTCGCCCGGCCGCGGCTGACCATCGATCTCGCCGCGGCGGCGGCGAATTACGCGCTCGTCAAGGAACGCGCGCATGGCGCAGAAGCCGGCGCGACCATCAAAGCGGACGCCTACGGTCTCGGCGCCGAACCGTTGGCGCGCGCATTCAGCGCGGCCGGCTGCACGACATTCTTCGTCGCCAATGCCGAGGAAGGCGCGCGGGCGCGCGCCGCGCTCGGCGCGACGCCGGCCATCTATGTCTATAACGGCATTCTCGAAGGCGAGGCCGAAACCTTCCTCGCCCATGATTTACGTCCTATACTGAATGATGCTTGGCAGGTCGAACTCTGGGCGCGCGCGCGCGCGCAAAGCGCGCACGCCCGCGCCGCGCTGCATGTCGATACGGGGATCAACCGGCTGGGCATGGCGACCGCGCTTGCGCGCGACATTCTTGAAAGCCGCGATGCGCTGAACGACACCGGCGTCGACCTCGTCATCAGCCATCTCGCCTGCGCCGATGAGCCGGCCGCGCCGCACAATGCGCGTCAGCGCGACGCCTTCGCCGCCCTCGCCGATGATCTGCGCGCGCGACATGACGGCTTGCGCTTCAGCCTGGCGAATTCGGCCGGCGTCTGGCTTGGCGCGGATTACGCCTTCGATCTCGTGCGGCCGGGCTATGCGCTTTATGGCGGCCATGCGAGCCCGCTTTCGCCCGCGCTGCAGACCGTGGTGACGCTGGAAGCGCCTATTCTGCAACTGCGCGAACTATCCAAGGGCGATGCGGTTGGCTACGGCGCAAGCTGGCGCGCCGAGCATGACGTGCTCGCGGCCACGGTGGCGCTTGGCTATGCCGACGGCTTCTTGCGCGCCGGCGGCGGTCGGGGCTATGGCGTCCTGAACGGCGTCAAATGCCCAATCCTTGGACGGATTTCCATGGACCTCGCCACACTCGACATAAGCCAGGCGCGCAGCGCCGCCAGCCCCGGCGCGTTGATCGAATTTCTCGGCGCCAATGCCGACCTCGATAAAGCTGGCGCCGCCGCCGGCACAATCGGCTACGAACTCCTCACCGGTCTGGGTCCGCGCTGTGCGCGCCAATATCTGACGGCAAGCTCGTGAACCTGTTCGCGCCCATCACCGCCATCGGCGCAGCCGTGCTCGGCGCAGCCGTGCTCGGCGCTGCGCGCGAGACCGGGCGCGTGTCCCTGTTCGCAGCGCGTGCGGCCAGCGCGATGGCCTCGCCGCCCTGGCATTTGCGCCAGCTCGGCGTGCAGCTCGCGCGCATCGGATTCCTGTCGCTTCCGGTCGTTGGGCTGACGGCGCTCTTCACCGGCGCAGCGCTCGCGCTCAACATCTATTCCGGCGGCGCGCGCGCGGATGCTGAAGCCTTCGTGCCGAATATCGTCGTCGTCGGCATCACGCGCGAGCTAGGCCCCGTCCTCGCAGCCCTGATGCTCGCAGGCCGCGTCTCCGCCGCGATCGCTGCAGAAATCGGCACGATGCGGGTGACCGAACAAGTCGACGCACTCGTTACTTTGTCGAGCGATCCGCATAAATATCTCATCGCGCCGCGCATCCTCGCCGGGATATTGGCGCTGCCGCTGCTGGTCGCCGCCGCCGACATTCTCGGCGTGTTCGGCGGCTATGTCGTCGCCACGCAGTCGCTCGGCTATTCAGGTCCCGCCTATATTCAGAACACGCTCGACTTCGTGACCCGCGACGATATCGTCTCCGGCCTCATCAAGGCGGCGGTGTTCGGCTTCATCCTGACACTGATGGGCTGTTATCACGGCTTTACGAGTTCCGGCGGCGCGCGCGGCGTCGGACAGGCGACTCGCAATGCGGTCGTGTCCGCGGCGATCTTGATCTTCGCCGCGAATTATCTCCTGACCAGCTTCTTCGTGCACAGATGAGCGCGCCGCCGAAAATCAGCATGCGCGGCGTCACAAAGTCGTTCGACGGCCGAAAAGTGCTCGACGGCGTCGACATTGACGTCGCGCAAGGCCGCTCGCTCGTGATCATCGGCGGCTCGGGTCAGGGCAAGTCGGTGACGCTGAAATGCCTGCTTGGCCTGCTGCGTCCGGACGCCGGAACGATCGAGGTCGACGGCGAAGAC
>JAUIEH010000331.1 GCA_030428405.1 Alphaproteobacteria bacterium | reverse complement strand
TGTACGCGCGCGATGTTGAAGGCGCATTTCCCAATCAGGACTGACGCTTAGGCGGCCAGCGTCGATCCGGTTGCGCCCTCCGGCGCGCTCTTGTCCTCGTCGTCATTCTTACGCTTTTCGGGCGGCGGCACGGGCGGCAGTTTGTGCACAAGCCCGCTCAGGCTCTCGAGCAAGGCGTCCTGCGCGGCTTGCGGTAGGTCGTCAGCATAAGACTTAAACAGCCGCATCGTCAGCACATGGACCAGCAAGCGCTTGCGCTGGGGCTTGAGATCGCCGCGGGCGCGCGACACGAGCTCGCAAAGACTAAACGCGGCCTTCGACACGGATGGCAGCCCGAAAGTGCCGGCTTCGGCATAAACCTCATTAGACAAACGATGCAGCTTTTCGCTGAAGCCCGGCTCGGAGTCATTCAGCTTCATGACCATGGCTTCAATCTGGCCGATCTTGTCGCCGACGCCGAGCAGCGCGCGCGGCTTATAGGCTTCGAGATTGGCGTCCGCGCGTTCGACCAGCTTCTTGAGACAGACGCCGCCGGGCGACTCGACACGCTTCTTGAGCTTCTTTTCCGGTTTGAACGACTTGAACTTTGTCACAACGCTACCTTCCGTGGCTTCAAGAGCGCATCGATGTCGTCTTGGTCCAGATTTTCGCCGGACGGATCGCCGAGTTCGGAATCGTCGTCGCTCTCTCTGCGTCCGCTGCTGCCCGCCGGCGGACCTTCAAACTTGAAACGACGATCCGGACCCGCATACTGGTCCGCGATCACGAAGGGGCGCGGGTCCGCCACGACCATCACGATACGTTGCATTAGCGGCGCGGGCGAAAGCGGCTTGCGCAGCACGAAGCTGGCTCCGGAATCCCGCACCATCATCACATCGCGCAACGTCGTGTGACCCATCGGCACGATGACCGGCACATGCCCGTTGTTTTTACCTTCGCGCCGCCGCAACCATTTGATGAAGGACAGGCCCTTCTCCTCCGGGATCTCCTGATCGACGACGATGAGTTCAAGCGCGCGCGACTGAACGCATTCGCGCGCTGCATCGACATCGCTGAAGGAGTGAATCTTGTTCACGCCAAAACCGGTGAAAATCTGCAGCAGGATTTCGAGCCCGCTTTGATTTTCGTCCAGAAGAAGGACGTTGACGTTCGAAAAATTGAACACCCGGTTGTCGCTGCTTCCTTCGGCCATACAGCGCCTCAGAACATGTCGACGTCGCCGGACGCGGCCATATCGCCGTCGGCGTCATCGCAATCCGTTTCGTTGACATTCAGTCGACGGCGCAGCGCTTCCAGTTTCACGCCGCCAAGCGCGTCCTGCAGAACGCTTGGGTCGATATGCGCATCCAGTTGAGAAACAACGTCCACGAAGCGGCTGAGCGCGCCCATTGACTGAATCAGCTCATCGATCGCCTGCAGGCCCTCAATGACGCCGTCTTCGGCGAGCGCGTTCGCGGCCAGACGCGAGATCAGGCCCTCGAGCGAGCGACCACTGTCTTCCATGCGCGCGAGTTCGCTCGCCAGCGCCTGCAATACGCGGCCGGCGGCGACATCGCTTTCATCATCGCGCACTGGATTTTGCGCAGGTCGCAACAATTCACCTCAAACACGCTTAGAACAATTCCACCGAGCCATCGTCCGCGGCCGGCGCCGGCTTGCGGCTCGCCGCCGTGGATTCCTTGGCGAACACGCCCTCCGCTTCACGGTGCAGAAGCAGCTGCCGCGCGCGGCCGGTTGCAGGCCAGAAGCGTATGCGCCGCGCGCTTTCACCTCCCAAACTACTGCCCGAACAGCGTATGCCTTCAGAGTGAAGAAATCGTTCCGCGAACGCGATGTTGCGTTGACCGATATCGGATACGCCGGACAGAAGCCGTGCGCCGCCGAACAATTTGGCCTCAAGGCGCGGTCTTGCAGCGCCCATTTGAAGAAGGTCGTTGATCAACAGTTCCATGGCGTTGACGCCGTAGCGCACATTCTCGGTCGCATCACCTGAGCCTTCCGGCAACAGAAAATGGTTCAGTCCGCCGACATGCGCCTGCGGGTCGTAGAGACACGCCGCCACGCAAGAGCCCAACAGCGTCGATAACACGACGTCGGGATCTGCGCTGGTGGCGAATTCGCCCTGAATGACATGGACCACGCGCTCGCCGCCGCGCTCGCCGACGACATGCGCAAACCGGTCCTGAGCCGGTCGCGTCATGAAAGCTTTCCGAACACTTCCTCGATCTTGCTTTTGAGGACGGCCGCCGAAAACGGCTTGACCAGATAATTGTTCACGCCGAGCTGAGCGGCGCGCTGAACAAGTTCTTTATCGGCGCGGCCCGTAAGCAGGAAAACCGCTGTCGAGCGCGTCGCCTCATCGGCGCGCAGCGCTTTCAGCAAGCCCAGCCCGTCCAAATTGGGCATGTTGTAGTCCGTCAGTACAAGGTGCGGTTTTTCTTCCTTGGCGACGCGCAGCCCATCCACGCCGTCGCTGGCTTCACCGACATTGACAAAGCCGATTTCCCTCAGATGGCTGCGGATCAATGTGCGCATGGTGAGTTGGTCGTCGACCACGACGGCCCGAATTGCGGATGCAGCTGGCATTATCGCGCCCCCCTTGCTGGCGCCGAGCAAGAACTGAGAATCCTGCTCGCCATTCTGTCTAGAGACAGTTGTGTTTCAACGGCGCCGATTTCAAACGCCGCCTTTGGCATTCCGTAAACTACGCTACTCGCTTCGTCCTGCCCGAATGTGCGCGCGCCGGCATTGCGCATCGCCAACAGCCCCTCGGCGCCGTCTTTGCCCATGCCCGTTAAGATCACGCCGACCCCGTCTGCGCCCGCACACTCCGCCACTGAGCGAAACAATACGTCCACAGAGGGACGATGCCCGGAAACCGATTCGCCTGCGATCAAGCGGCATTGACGCTTGCGCGCGCCGGAAATGGTCAGATGCGCCTCCCCGCCTGGCGCGAGATAGACCGTCCCGACACTGAGTGCGGCGCCATCGCTCGCCTCGACGACGCGCGGCGCGCACATCTTGTCGAGCCGGTTTGCGAAGCTGGCCGTGAACGTGGCCGGCATATGCTGCGTAATGACGGTCGGCGGGCAGTTCGCAGGAAAATGCTCGATGATGGATAAAAGCGCCTCAACACCGCCCGTCGATGACCCGATCGCCAGGATCTTGTCGCCCGGTGCATATTCGGCGGGCGCTTTTTTTACGGGCGTGCGCTGGCTCGTCGCGCGCACGCGCGATAGCGCCGCTGTTTTCACGCGCTCCGCGAGGTCGTCAAAGCCCGCATTCATGCCGGCCTGCTTGGGCTTGCCGACACAGTCGATCGCGCCGATCTCCAAAGCGCGCAGCGCCGTTTCCGCGCCGCGATGGGTCAGGGTCGACACCATCACCACCGGCATCGGTCGCAAGCGCATGATCTTCTCGAGGAACTCAATGCCGTCCATGTTCGGCATTTCGACATCGAGCGTGATGACGTCGGGATTGAGCGATTTGATGGCCTCGCGCGCTTCATACGGATCACACGCCGAGCCCACGACCTCGATCTCGGGGTCGCGCTCCAGGACGGCCTTCAGAAGACCGCGCATGGTCGGGGAATCGTCGACGACGACGACACGCACGCTCATGCGCCCGCCCTCACGCCGGTTTTCTGGTAGGTCGTCACGCCGTCGAGCTTGAAGCCGGGCACCGCCACGCGCTCTGAATGGCCGACATAAAGCCGGCCGCCATTGTCGAGCAGCG
>JAUIEH010000330.1 GCA_030428405.1 Alphaproteobacteria bacterium | reverse complement strand
TGACCGCAGGGGAAAGATTGACCACTTCCGCGCCGTCAAAGGGATGAGCGCCGACCAGGATGCGCGGATCGCGCGGCGGGTTTTCCGGCGGCGCTTCAATGGGCAGGGAGAGCTCCAGCGCGCGGCCGTTGCGCTGCACCTGCAAACGCGCTGTTTCGCCGACGCGCTGGGTCAGAAGCTGAAAGCGCAGCGCGGCCTCTTCGTTGACCTCGGCGTCTTCGAGGCCAAGCACGATGTCATGCACGGCGAGGCCTGCGCGCTCGGCCGGTCCGTCGGGATAAATCTCTGCGACGATCAAGCCCGCCGGCCGCTCCAGTCCAAGCGCTGCAGCGACGTCGGAGGTGACAGGCTCGGTGCGCGCGCCCAGCCAGGGACGCTCGACGCGCCCGCCGCTGATCGCGGCTTCGACAATGCGCGCCACGACTTCGGCGGGAATGGCGAAGCCAACGCCGTTGGAGCCGCCCGAGCGCGAAAAGATCGCGGTGTTCACGCCGACAAGACTGCCGTCGAGCGCCACCAGCGCGCCCCCAGAATTGCCCGGATTGATGGCCGCATCGGTCTGGATGAAGGATTGGGCGTCGCTGGTGCCGACCTCGGTGCGCGCGAGCGCGGAGACGATGCCTTGCGTCACAGTCTGGCCGACGCCGAACGGATTGCCGATCGCGAGCACGATGTCGCCCACCTCAAGATCCATGCTGCGCCCGAATGCGAGCGTGGGCAGGGCTTCGACTTCGTCATCGATCTGCAGCACGGCCAGATCGGTGCGCTCATCGGTCAACACGACGCGGGCGTCGAATTCGCGCCGGTCATTGAGCACGACCCGCAATTCCACGGCGCCTTCGACGACGTGATTATTGGTGACGATGACGCCGCCGGACTCAACGATGACGCCCGAGCCGAGCGAGCGCTCAAGGCGCTGACGCGGCATGCCGAACATGTCGCCCGCGCCGGGACCAAAAAATTCTTCCAGCCGCGAGCGCGAACGCGCAACCCGCGTCGAAAACACGTTCACCACGGCGGGCGATGCGTTGCGCGCCACGGGCGCAAACGACAACAACACCTCTTCCGCCGAGTTCGGCGTCACCCGCTCAACGACTTGCGCGCCGGAGGGAGCGACGAATGCGAATGCAGCCGCGGCGGCGGCCAGAACAGCTATTGCGGTTTTCATATTCGGCTCCGACATCATTGCGAATGCGCGAGCGTCTCAGCGCGGGCGCGGCCGGCTTGCACGGACACGCGATCGTGATGGCGCATCCTGGCGATTGTCGAATAGCCATAGGCGCAGCCTGCGGGCAAGAGCGGCGTTCAATGAGGACATGATGCGGCGTTGGATGATCGGTCTCGCGGTGTTGGTCATTCCGGCGCTGGGATTGTTCGGCTGCATGAGCGTGGTGTTGCCCGCCGTGCCAGCCGAAGTCGAACGGCCGGCCGCGCGCCCGCCCGTTCTCGCCGCATTCGGCGATGACCCGGCCGTTGAAAATCTCGATGACTGGACCAACCGGCGCGCGCCGCTTCTGCGCACGCTCTTTCAGGAGACGGTCTACGGCGTCCCGCCAGAAAGCGCCGAGGCGCGCATCGCCGATACGCGCCTCGTCGAGGCTGACGCTTATGGCGGTCTGGCGCGGCTTGAGGAGCTGACGGTCGATGTCGAGGTCGGCGGTGAAAGCGCGCGCTTTCTGATGATGCTGGCGACGCCGAATAATGCGCCCGGCCCCTCGCCCATCATCCTGATACAGACTTTTTGCGGCAATCGCGCGGCATTCGGCGGCCGCGAGGACGTTTCCGCGCCGCTCGGTCCCTATCCCGGCGTTTGCGACAACGGCTTCGCCGAGCCGGTGGTGGAGCTGGTCTTCGGCCGCGCCATTTCCGAACCGCCCGTACAGCGCATTCTCGCGCGCGGCTATGCGGTCGCGATTTTCTATGCCGGCGACGTCGTGCCGGATGAGACCGAAGCCGGAACACAAGCGCTTGCGCGCCTCGCCGGCGGACAGCCGCGCTGGGGCGCGATCGCGGCCTGGGGCTGGCTTTATTCGCGCGCCATCGACGCGCTCAGCGACAATGCGCGCATCGACCTCGACCAGGTCGCCGTTTGGGGCCATTCGCGCAACGGCAAGTCCGCGCTCTTCGCCGCAGCGCTCGATCCGCGCATCGGTCTCGTCATCGCGCATCAATCCGGCACGGGCGGCGCAACGCTCTCGCGCAACGCCGAGGGTGAATCGATCGAGGAAATCACCTCGACCTATCCTCATTGGTTCGCCGAAACCTTCGCCAGCTATGCCGGGCGCGAGGACGAACTGCCCGTCGATCAGCACATGCTGCTCGCCCTCATCGCGCCGCGCCCGGTCCTGCTCGGCAATGCGCGGCGCGACGCCTGGTCGGACCCGCATGGGGCTTTCCGCGCCGCGCAAGGCGCCGACGCCGTCTACGAATTATTTGGCGTTGAAGGCTTCGAGCAAAGCGACATGCGCGAAACGAATTTCGACGCCGAGCTTGCGTATTATTTCCGCAATGGCCGCCACGGCGTGACCACCAGCGACTGGGACGTGTTCCTGCATTTCCTGGATGCGCATTTCACGCGCGCCGAGCGCTGAACGCAGCCAACGCCGCCCCGCCTTCTCCTGGCATGCGCGCCTGAGCCGCATCGCCAGGCGCGACGGCGCGGCCCACACTCAAAACGCTTCATCACCTCATATGGGAGGCGATCAAATGAGTGTGGACATGATCGCGCTTGCCGGCGCGGCCTTCATGGTTCCGGTGCTGGGCGTCACGATCGTATTGTTCATCTGGCTGGCGCGTCAGGCCGCGAAAAGCAAAGGCGACCGCTGAGCAATGCTCGGCGGCCGCCTTTGGTGGTTTCATTCGCGCTGAATTAGCGCGCGATCAATCGTCGGCGAGTTCGGCTTCCGCCTCGACGCGCGCGCGATCATCTGCGCCTTTCGCCATCGGGTCGCGGTCGACGAATTCGATCACGGCCATCGGCGCTGCGTCGCCGTAGCGGAAGCCCGCCTTCAGCACACGGATGTAGCCGCCATTGCGATCGGCATAGCGCGGGCCCAGCGTATCGAACAGCTTCTTGACCATGTCCTCGTCGCGCATGCGCGCAGCGGCGAGACGGCGCGAGCCGAGATCGCCCTTCTTGGCCAGCGTGACCAGACGCTCGACAAAGGGGCGAAGCTCCTTCGCCTTGGGCAGCGTCGTGGTGATCTGCTCATGCCGAACCAATGAGGCCGCCATATTGGCGAGCATCGCCTTGCGATGCTCCCATGTCCGGTTCAGCTTGCGATGTGCGATGCCGTGGCGCATGTCGACCTCTGTTCGGCTCCGCGGGGCTCACGCCCGGCGGGTCTTAGACCTGATCTTCGAATTTCTTGGCGAGGTCTTCGATGTTCTCGGGCGGCCAGTTGGGGGCCTCCATGCCGAGATGGAGACCCATCTGGGCGAGAACTTCTTTGATCTCGTTGAGCGACTTGCGACCGAAATTCGGCGTACGAAGCATTTCGGCTTCGGACTTCTGAATCAGGTCGCCGATATAGACGATGTTGTCGTTCTTCAGACAGTTCGCCGAGCGCACGGACAATTCCAGCTCGTCGACCTTCTTGAGGAGCGCGGGATTGAAATCAAGCTCCGGACGATCGTCGGTCGGCTTGTCGTCCTTGGGCTCTTCGAAATTGACGAAGATCTGGAACTGGTCCTGCAGGATGCGCGCTGCATAAGCGAGCGCGTCTTCCGGCGTGACCGAACCGTCCG
>JAUIEH010000329.1 GCA_030428405.1 Alphaproteobacteria bacterium | reverse complement strand
GAGCCGTTTATGTGCAGCTCCGCCTCGCCGGCCACGTTCGCCAGCTCGAAATCGCCGCAGCTGTCGACATCGATGCGGGCCGAGCCCAGATCCTGCGCCGAACCGAACACCACTCCGCCTTCCAGGCGCACGGCGATGTCGGCGGGGGCGTCGATAATGATGCGCGGATATTCGTCGAGATCGTGCCAGCCGCCCGACCGGCCGATGCGGACCTGGCGGTTATCGCCGCCCCGGCAGCCGAGATTGCGGATCCGGCCCTCGCCGCGAATGACGAGACGCTCGTCGTCGAGCCGCACCGTCGGGCTTTCAACATGGCCGGCCGCATTGGTGATTGAAACGCGCACGTCGGAGCGATCACTTGTGCGGATCTCAACCGTGCCGATGAGGTCATGAAGCGCGAGTTCCTCGGCTTCATAAGTCTGCGCCTGAGCGGGCGCGGCGAGCGCGAGCGCGCCCAGTGCGGCGCCGGCGAGGAGGGAAAGCGTGCGCATTGAAGTGTCCTTTCGCATCAGTGCCGCGGGCGCGCTGGGTTTGATTTTCTTTCGGCGCGCGCCGGACATTTAGAGCCTCGGTATTGGAGCGGGCAGCGGGAATCGAACCCGCATCCTCAGCTTGGAAGGCTGCTGCACTACCATTGTGCTATGCCCGCCAAACCTAGGCTCTGATGCGTCTCGCCCGTATGGCGGATGCATGACGAATTGTCCATGCAGCGCGAGGCCGGGCGAAAGCGGCCGTCAGCGGCCGCAGATTGCGTGTTCGCCGGCGCCTGCGGCGAAGTGTATTCATCGTGTCGGTCGGCGGTGGTGGAGGGGGCTGGATTCGAACCAGCGTACGCAAAGCGGCCAGATTTACAGTCTGGTGGATTTAACCACTCTCCCACCCCTCCATGCCGTCGTCGACGCAATGCGGCGGGCGCTCGCCGAAGCGAAGGTCGCCGTTAATACGCAATCGGCGGAGGGATGCAAGCGTCTGGCCAAGATGGCTCGGCGAATGCGTCCGATTTTAGAGCAAACTCAGTCGTCCGCGCCGCGCTCTCGCACCCTCACCCGCGCCAGATTGGCTTCGCGCGTCAATGCGCCCTCGACGCGCTGAACGGTGATTCCCGCAAATCCGTTGGCCGACAAATCCGCATCTTCCGCCACGCCGCCGAAGCGCACGCTGGCGCCGATGCCGTTGGCGGAGGCGTTGAAGCGCTCGGCCCGACCCTCGTCGATGATGACGTCGCCAAAGCCATTGGCCGAGCCGCGGAAATCGCCCTGCAGCTCGCCAATTTCTATCGTGGCCGGACCGTTCACTTCGGCGTCCAGATCACCAAGCACGGCTGCGACTTCGATGTCGCCGACGCCGTTGGATTCAAGCACGCTCGCGCCGGCGAGACGGCCCGCGCGCACGATGCCCGCGCCGTTCGAAGAGATGCGCCCGGCGTGAGCGTCGCCGATGGTGATGTCGCCGACGCCGTTATTCTCGATACGGACATCGCCGTCGATGTCGCCGGTCTCGATGCGCCCGCAGCCATCAAGCGTCAGATCGAGCGCGCCCAAATCACCCGCCGTCACATTGGCGGCGGCGAGGCGCAGCTCAAGCTCAACGCTCGCCGGCGCGCGCACCGTCACGGTCTGCAGCTCGGTGACCGGCGTTGCGCGCAGACCGTCCCCGCGCGCCCGGGCCACAGAGCGGCGTCCGCCGCCGCAGCCGACCATGTCCATGCCGCCGTCGATCACGACCGCGCCGTCATCGTCGCGGCGCACGGGAGCTTCGACCAGATCGCTGGCTGCGCCGAGTTCCACCGAGATGTCTTCGATATCCGCTGAGGTCTCGATTTCGATGACGCCCGCAACATCGCGAATGATGAGGCTTTGCGCTGCGGCGGCCGGCGCGATGGCGATGGCGGCGGTCGCGACGATGAAGGACGTAATCCGGCTGGACATCGGCTTCTCCCAAAACATGTGCGACAAGGATGCGCGTCAGGCGCGGAACGGATGCAGCGTTCGACACCGCCACGGTTCATGCTAGCAGACCGCCCGTGAACGACCGAAACACCTCATCGAAGCGGCCCCGCCCGCCCCGCCGTCACGGCGATGACGAAGACCGGCTGGTCTGGGTTTGGGGCGCGCACGCCGCGCGCGCCGCCGTCGCCAATAAGAAGCGGCGCGTGGAGCGCATCCTCGCGACGCGCAATGCGGCGCGCGATCTCGGAATTGACGAGGCGCGCATCGAAATCGTCGACCCCAAAGCGATAGACGCCACAATTCCGCCCGGCGCCGTGCATCAGGGCGTCGCCGTGCGCTGCACCCAGCCGCGCGCCGTCCCGCTGAGCGAAATCGCGCGAAAAGCCGAGCCGGGCGCACGCCTCATCGTGCTCGACGGCGTCACCGACCCGCATAATGTCGGCGCCGTGATGCGCTCGGCGGTGGCGTTCGGCGCGCACGCCATCGTTTTGCAGGACAGAAAGGCGCCCCCGCTGTCGGGCGCCTGCGCCAAGGCCGCCGTCGGCGCCGCCGACGCGCTCGACCATGTCCGCGTGGTCAATATCTCGCGCGCGCTCGAGGAGCTGCGCGAAAATGGCTGGCTCGCGGTCGGGCTTGCGGGCGCTGGGGAGGCTGAACTTTCCGAAATCGTCGCCCAGTCGCGCGAACGCGCTGTCGCATTAGTTTTGGGGTCTGAGGATAAAGGACTTCGCCCGAGCGTTGCGGCGGCTTGCGACGAATTGGTCCGCATTCCGATTTCCGATCAGGTGGAAAGTCTAAATATCTCAACGGCTGGGGCGATCGCGCTCTATGCGTTTGCGCTGTGATTGGTCGCAACTTGTCCGGGACTTATCCCCAAATTCCCCAGAACCGCTCAACAAAGTGCGTTTGGTGAATCGCGGATTGCCCTATCGCGCGGGGGATGTCTCAGGTCGCAGCGAATGATTGAGGCGACTAAGTTCGGTTCAATCGCAGAAGGGGCGCTGACATGAAAGAGCCGAGAAACAGCTCTCTCAATCTCCACGGCACGCGCGACGCCGAACAAGGCATTGTCTTCAAGCCGCGCATCTCGACCATCTCCGTGCAGTTCTCGCACCCCGCCGACGACTCTCCGCTCGCCGCCGATTTGCGGATGGAAGGCCTCGTGCCGCTGCTCATCAATGACAGCCATGTCGCCGCCACGACCGCGGACAACATGCAGGAAGCGCTCGATGCAGTGTCGGAGCGGATTACGGGCGAGCCGCTCGAAACCACGCGCCGCTTCCGCCTGCGCCTGATGCGCGCCATGGTCGAAACCATGGAAGCGGGCGCCACGGCCGATTTCACCTCATTTTCGGACGATGCTCTCCTTCTTCTCGCCGAAGGTCTGGTCCATCACGGCTATCGCGACGCCGACGCGCTGCCCTTTTGCGCCGTTCGCTTCATGATGGCGAATGTCGACGCACCTGAGATGGCGCACCGGCCGGATCGATTGAAGCGGCGCTTCGCTTCGGCTCCTTGACGGCTGGCCCGCCAAGAGCGAAGGGTGAGCGTTCAAGGAGACGGAAATGATCGGCTTTCTAAGACGCGTCCTTGTTCTTGTCGCTCTCGTCGCCTTTGGCTGGGCGGGCTGGCGCTATGTCCAGGAAGAAGGCTTGCTCGGCGCTGAACCCGCCGCCGAAAGCGAAATTGCGCCCCGCTCTGCGCCCGCCTCTCCGCCGCCGCCCTCGCCGGCCGTGGAAGCAGGCGACACATCGGCCGCGATCGTGCGGCCAGACAGCGTGCGGCCACAAAGCGCGCCGCGTCGCGCGCGCACCGGCG
>JAUIEH010000328.1 GCA_030428405.1 Alphaproteobacteria bacterium | reverse complement strand
CACCGGTTCTTTCAAGATCCGCGGCGCTTACAGCTGCTTGTCCAATCTGTCGGAGGACGAACGCGCGCGCGGCGCGGTCGCGTTTTCCTCGGGCAATCATGCGCAAGGCGTGGCGGAGGCGGCGCGTCTTCTCGGCATGTCCGCCACCATCGTCATGCCGAGCGATGCGCCCGCTGTGAAATGCGCCGGCGTCACCAGCCGCGGCGCGCATATCCGCTATTACGACCGCTTCACCGAAAGCCGCGAAGAGATAGCGCGCGAAATCGCGGAGGAGACCGGCGCTGTTCTGGTCCCGTCCTACGACCACCGCGACATCATCGCGGGTCAGGGCACGGTCGGACTTGAGATCGCCGAGGACATGGAAGCCCTGGGCGAAGCGACGGATGCGCTGATCTGCTGCGTCGGCGGGGGCGGGCTCATTGGCGGCATATCGCTGGCGTTTGGCGAACTCAGCGCAGCCACAACGATCTACGCCGCTGAACCGGCTGGTTTCGACGACCACAGACGGTCCGTCGCGCTTGGCCGGCGCGTGCGCAATGCAGCGTCGGGCGGTTCGATCTGCGATGCGCTGCTGGCCGAAGAGCCCGGCGCCATGACGTTCGAGATCAATAAGGATTCGCTTGAAGGCGGACTGGTCGCCACCGACGCCGAAGCGCTCGCCGCCGTCGCGTTTGCGTTTCGCCGCTTGAAGCTCGTGCTGGAGCCGGGCGGAGCGGTGGCGCTCGCAGCGCTCCTGGCCGGCCGCGTTGATTTGCGCGGCCAGACCGTCGTCGTGGTGCTGACGGGCGGCAATGTCGACCCGCCCGTTCTGGCGCGGGCGCTTAAGCTCTAGCGCGCCTAATACGCGCCGCGACGCAGATCGGTGTCGAGCGCGATGCGGGTCGATCCGCCATTGAGCCGGCCGCGATAGACCTGCGTGTTCTCAAGCACGCGCTGGACGTAATCGCGCGTTTCCGAGAACGGAATCTGCTCCACCCAGTCGACGGCGTCGACGCCGGGCCGGCGCGGGTCGCCATGCTCGGCGATCCATTGGCGCGCACGTCCGGGACCCGCGTTATAAGCGCAGGCGATCAGGATGTAGGAGCCCTGAAACTCGCGCATCAGCTCGGCGAGATGGGCCGTGCCGAGGCGCATATTGTAATCAGGGTCATCCGTCAGCCAGCTGCGGCGATAAGTTTCGCCGATCGAGCGCGCCGTGCGCCGCGCCGTCGCCGGCATGAGCTGCATAAGTCCGCGTGCGCCCGCGCCGCTGATGGCGCGCGGATAAAACTCGCTTTCCTGACGCATCAGCGCGAGCACGAAGGCGGCTTCCGGCGCGCCGGACGGCAGAGACGGCAGAGACGGCACAGGGTAGAGCGCATCGGTGACGACCACGCCCTGGCGCAATGCGGCTTTCGCCGCGCGCACGCCGACGCCGTCCTGCCCATAATCGCGCGCGATCTCCGACAGCATCACGAAATCCGCCGGTGCGACGAGCGCGTCGTCATAAGCATAAGCGAACTGACGGAACAGTCGCAGCTCATCGAGTTCGGCGAGCATGCGCAATGCGCGCACGGGGCCGCGCGCGTCGAAGGCGGCGCGTTCTTCCGGCGTCGGCTCTACGATCGCGGGCAGGGTGACGTTGCGGTGTTCGCCGTCGAGTTCGGCGGCTGCGAGCTGGCCGTAATAAACGGTGGAATGTTCAGCCGCTGCTGCATAGCGCGCGAGCGCTTCGGCTGGCTGGTTCATCGCTTCAAGCGCGCGGCCCTGCCAGTAAAGCGCGCGCGCGCTTGAGATCGGCGTGGTGACGCCGCGCTCGAGGCGTTCGAAATGCGTGAGCGCATTGGCGGGGTTGTTCAGATTACGAAGCGCAATCCAGCCGGCGAGGAACTCAGCGTCGGCGAATTCAACGCCGCGTTCCATGCCGTTGGCGGCCGCCATTGCGTAGGCCGCGCTATACTCGCCGCGGTCCATGGCGCGGCGCAGATGGATATTGCGCTCACGCCAGATGGCGCGGGCGGCGGCTTCTGAACCGACATCGGCCGGGATCTGACGGATGAGCGGCTCGGCGTTCTCGGTCATGCGCGCGCGTCGACGCCAGACCGCGCGTTCGAACAACAGGCCTGGATGTTCCTGCAAAGAGGCGGGCACGCGATCGATCGCGCCGTCCACGCCGCGAGAGCGCGTGGCGAGACGAATGCGTGCATCCGCAAGTGCGCGGTGTCCGGACGAAATATGCGGGAACAGGCGGCGCGCGGCGGAGCGATGCCCGACCCAGAGGAGATAATCCACGCGCGCTTCATGGTCTTCGCGGGTGAGGCGCTGACCGTGGCTTGCGACGATGCGGTCCTGAAGATCGGTGTCGAAGCGATAGTTCCGCCACGCCTCGCGCAGCATGGCCGTGCCTTCTTCGGTCCGGCCCGCGGAGAGATGAGCTTCGGCGAGCGCGATGCGGCCGGCGCCGCTGACGGGTTCGTTGTCGCCGAACCACGCAATGACGTCGTCGGACCGAAGCCGCGCATCCGCCAGCCGCTCCTCAGCGACGCCGAGAATTTGCGCGTAGTCAGGCCAACCCAGGAAATCCTGGCGGGCGCGCTGCAGCTCGCCATAGGAAATGGTCGGATCCGACGTCGCGCGACGCCAGGTCAGAATGCGTCGCGCGGTGACGTCCGTGATCTGGCTTTCAAGCGTGACGACGCGCGACCAGCGTCTGCTGTCGGCGGCGGCGAGGCCTTCGCGCAGGCGCGCAAAGTCGTTTTGGGACAATAGCTGAGAGAAATGCGGCGGCGGCGACGGCTTCAAACGCGGCTCAGGGGTCGCCCCGGCCGGCCAAGCCACGCAAATCAACGCCGCCAACGCGCCCGCAATTCGCGCCATCCGCATGTCAGTCCCCTCCACGATCCTTACGAATCCGAAACAGATTGGGCGCGCCGGCGCCCTGGTCAATGCTCTACTGGCGTCCGCCTGCGGCTCGCCCTAGCATCCCCAGCCCATGCAATCAGCCGGCCGCGTTAATGTTCAAAGGCTCCATCACCGCTCTCGTCACGCCCTTCAGCGCGGGTTCCCTAGATGAATCAGCGATCAAGGAATTTGTGGATTGGCAGATCGCCGAAGGCGTTCACGGGCTCGTGCCCTGTGGAACGACGGGCGAGTCGCCCACGCTGACCGAGGAAGAACACGAAAGTGTCATCGCGCTCGTGGTCGATCGCGCCAATGGGCGCGTGCCGGTCATTGCAGGCACGGGCGCAAACGATACGCGCCGCGCCATCGAGCTTCAGCGTCACGCCAAGGAAATCGGCGCCGATGCGGGGCTGAGCGTCGCGCCATATTACAACAAGCCGGACCAGGAAGGGCTTTACGCGCATTTCGCAGCGATCGCCGACGCCGTCGACCTGCCGGTGATCGTCTACAACATCCCCGGACGTTCGATCGTCGACATCTCTGTTGAGACCTTCGCCCGGCTGGCGCGTCACCCCAATATTGTCGGCGTGAAGGATGCGACCGGCGATGTTGCGCGCGTCGACCGTGTGCGCGCGGCCTGCGGCGGCGACTTCGTCCAGCTTTCCGGCGATGACGCCAGCGCGCTCGGCTATATGGCGCATGGCGGCAGGGGCGCGATCTCGGTGACGAGCAATGTCGCGCCGGGCTTGTGCTCGAAGTTCTACGACTTATGTCTCGCCGGCGATTTTACGGGCGCGCGGGCCATTCAAGGCCGATTGATCGCGCTGCATGACGCGCTGTTTTCCAGCCCAAGCCCTGGACCGGCCAAATATGCGCTGTCGCGGCTG
>JAUIEH010000327.1 GCA_030428405.1 Alphaproteobacteria bacterium | reverse complement strand
CTTGCGTCTTGAACGCTCTTGCACCTGCGGCTCAGAGCGCGAGTTCCCGCCTGAGCGCCGCAGGCGTCTTGCCCGTCTCAATCCGCAGCCCACGCGTGAGATGGCTCTGATCAGCATAGCCTGCCTGCGCCGCTATTCCGGCTAAGGACAAATCGCTCTCCGCAATGAGTTTAAGGGCCGCCTCGGCGCGCGCCGCCATCCGGTATTTGGTCGGCGTCAGGCCGAATGCGCGCGCAAACCGGCGCGTCAGCTCCCATGGCGGCACGCCGCAGCGTTCAGCCTCTTGCGCCATGTCGGGCGCATCTTCCGGCCTGCGCAAACGGGCGGCGGCCGCCGCAAGATCGTCTGCGTCATGGCGTGCATATGGCTGCGTCTCAGAATGCAGAAGAATGGCGTCGCCGGCGTGCGGGTCGGCGAGCAATTCATCAATCTCGCCGAGGCTGAGACGCACGCGCCCGCGACGCGCGCTCCAGCCGAATTGTACGAAAAATGACAAAGCGGCGTCATCCGACAAAGGCAGATTGACATAGCGCGCCCCGCCTCGCACCGCTAATGCGTCATGACCGAACCAGGCCGGCCGGATGACGAAATCGCCCGCGCGGCAGGTCTCCGCGCCCGCAATTGCGCGCTCACGCAAACATCCGTCCAGGAACAAGACCAGGCGCGCGCCCGGATGGCGGTGCAGCGCCTGGGCGTGACCTTCGGGCACGACGACCGGCTTGCGCGGCGGCTCTTTTGGTCGGGCGACAGCCATTGCGAGGAAACGCTCTCAGCCTCTGATGCGCTTGGGCGCGGTTGGAGCCTGACCAATGGGGCCGCGTTTCACAAGCGTGTAATTATTCCTGGACCGTTGTTCCCCGCCATTGCGCGAGAAAGGCGCTGCGAAAAGACGCCCCGATGGGAATGACGGTCTCGCCGATCGTGATCGTGCGTCCGCTAATGGTTTCGACGCGGTCCAGATTGACGACGAAGGAGCGGTGCACGCGCGCGAATTTCGTTTCGGGCAGGCGCGCGAGCAAATCCTTGATGGCGCCATAAACCGTATACGTCCGGTCTCCAGCGACGATTTCGACATAATTTCCCGCCGCCTTGAGAAACGAGATGGCCGACACGGGCGTTTGTATCTGCTCGCGATTGCACTCGAAGCGCAAAAAGGCGCTCTCGCCTTGCACGCCGAAGGCCGAGCGCAATTCCGTGCGCATCTCGCTGAGTTCAGCGTTGAGCGCTGCAGCCTGTGCGGCGAAGCCCGCCCGCTCGCGGCCATGGGCGAGCCAGTCGCGCGCGAATTTGTACATGGCGGAAAAGCCGATCACCAAAGGCGCCGCGACAAGATTTTCCAGCGTCCAGTCGATCGCCGAGACTGACGCCAGCTCTGGTTCAAAAGCCGCGACAATCGCCAACTGGCAGATCAGATGCGCGAGCAGATAGATGACGAGCAAGCCCGCCAGCGCTGCGAGATAAGAGAGCCGCCCGCCCGATCGCTGCAGGAGCGGCATCGCCTTAAAGGCGTGGGCATAAACGATCCAGAAATTGACGAGGCCGCCGCAGATCAGAGGCGCCCATAAAGCGGCGCCGCGCCGCTGGTCGAAATGGCCAAAGCCGTTGGTCTCGCCGCGCGCCATGACGATGATGAACGCTGCGGCCAGCAGCGCCCAGAACGCCAGCTCAGCCAGTCCGGCGCGTCGCCGTTTCAGCTCGTTCAGCATTATCGCGACCATTTCTGCGCGCTCCCTCGGCGCGGCGCGTCCGCACCGTCCGCCAAGTCTAATGATGCGCCTCGCGGTTCGAACCGATGCGCGCGCCGTTTCGCATAAGCAGTCGATGCGTTCACATAAAACACAGCGATTTCAAGCCCGCGCGCGCCGAAACTGCCGGGAAACCGGTCGAAGGAGAGGGCGCGCCCATGACGTCTCGAACTGCAGTTTTTGCGACATTGGCGATGGCGGCGGCGTTGGCCTGCGCACCAAGCGCCGGCGCGGACGACTACCAGGTCACGTTCAGCCAGGGCCGCACCGATGATGACGGCGCCTTGCGCCGCGCCGATGTCGTCGCCTCGCTTACACCGGATGCGGACGGCCGTTTGCGCCTCAACCGCATCGGCGCTGAAACGGGGCTCTACCATCACTGGGCGCAGTTCATCCTCCAGTTCGAGGCGTCCGATCAGCGCGGTCGGCTGCTGAGCGTCGTCTACGAGCCCCACGGCGTCTGGCGGCTGGAGGATTGGGATGGCGGGCCGGTGCAGGCGCGCTATTCGGTCTTGCTGCAGCATGATCGCTTCCCCAATGAGCCAGGCGACGACGAGCTCGCGGCGGCGACCCCGTTCGGCGTGATGTGGACGGGCCGCGCCTTGTTCATCGAAGGCGCGCCCAGCGACGACGTCGACGTGGCGTTCTTCGCGCCCGAGGACTGGCGCGTCACCTCGCCCTGGCGCTCAATGGACTCGGACGCCTTGCGCTTTCAGCCAACGAATACTGACGATTTGCTCGACGCAGCGTTCTTCGCCGGCATGCACCTGGAGCGCGTTGTCGAGCTGAACGGCGTGACCGCGCATATCGCAACGGGTCCGGACATGACCGCGGAGGCCGACCTGTTCAGCGATGTCTTGCAACTTTACGCCGCCGAATATGCGGAACTGTTCGACGCGCCCATCGCCCAGCCGCCCGTCATCATCGCCCTGCCCGGCTCGTTTTGGGGCGGCGGCGTCATTGGACGGTCCATCTCCATGACGCTCGCCGGCGAACTGAATGATGCGTTCGCCCCGATGGCGCGCCATGTCGTGGCGCATGAAGCATTTCACCTCTGGAACGTCGCCTGGCGCATCGAGCCTGATGCGCGAGCGGCGCTGGAATGGTTCCTGGAAGGCGGCGCGGAATATTTCACGGTGCGCACCGGGGCGCGGCTCGAAACGGTGAGCGAAGAGGAACTCTACGAGCATATCACCCGCCATCTCGCCGCCTATGAGGACGCGCGCGTCAGCGCGACAATCGCCGAGGCCGGACGCACCAAGCTCGAAAACCAGGCCTCCTACGATCTCGTCTATAGCGGCGGTTTCGCCGCAGCGCTGGCGCTCGATCTGCGCATCAGGCGTGAAAGCGAGGGCGCGTATGCGCTCGACGACGTGCTGAGATACGTACACGGCAGATATGCCGGAGACGGCGCAGACAGTCTCGACCTCGCCGGCCTCGCCCAGGCGACCGAAGAGACGACAGGCCTCGACCTTGCCGCGTTCTTCGACGCATATATCGAAGGCGGCGACGCTATCCCTGCGCTCGAAGAGCTCGCTTCTGTCGGATTATGCGCGCGCGCGGCCAGCGCCTCAGACATTGACGCCTGCGATGACCTGACGCCGGTACAAAGCGCGGCGCGAGCAAGCTGGATCGGCGCGCCTGACGAGCATTGAAGGCGAGGAAACCTGGCCGGCCTTGACTTGATTGGGCGCATGACCGCGTAGTCCGCGCTCACTCAGTCAAGGACGCGTCGCTTCGTGACCCTCGGCCACGCCCTCGTCGCGCTCAATCTCGTCGCCGCCTTTAACGGCGTCGCGCTGGGCGTCATTTTGATCCTGCAGGACCTGGCGCAGCCGACGCGCGCGCGCCTCAGCCTGGCGGCGTTCCTGATCCTGATCTCCTCGCTGCTGGCGCTCTTCGTCGCGCTCGATCTTGGATTATTCGCATACAGCGCACCGCTTGGCGGCGCGATGGATGTCGCCGCCATTCTCGCCTCGGCGTTCTTCTTCGACTATGTGCGCGTCTCCGTGTCCGCCCGCCCC
>JAUIEH010000326.1 GCA_030428405.1 Alphaproteobacteria bacterium | reverse complement strand
ATCAGTTTTCAGAGTGCTGCGGCGTTCAAACGCCGGCGCCGAGAAGCGTAATTTCGTCCTTCAATCTGAGCTTTTCCCGTTTCATTGCGGCGACGCGTTGGTCATCGGAGCCGGGACGTCTAATTTCATCATCTATTGCTTTGTCGAGGGTCTTGTGGCGGGCGACCAATTCTTCGATGCGTGCCTCTAACGCCATGCGCGCCTCCTTCTGTTAGGACTTCAAAAGAATTTCACAAACGTGGCGATGATGTCACATCACAAAAGGCGACAGACTGCAGATGGCTGACCGGCCGCGCATTATTTTGGGGATGAGCGGGGCGTCGGGCTCAATCTACGGGGTGCGCCTGATTGAGGCGTTCAACGCGCTCGATATCGAGTGCCATCTTGTGATTTCAGCGCCCGGCGCCATCACGCTCGCCAGCGAGACGGAGGAAACGCCGGCGGCGCTGGAAGCGCGTGCGCACGCCAGCTACCGCAACGCCGACATCGCCGCGCCCATCGCGTCCGGCTCATTTCCGACACGCGGCATGATCATCGCGCCCTGCTCCGTGCGGACCATGTCGGAAATCGCGACCGGCGTGACGTCCTCGCTGATGACGCGGGCCGCCGACGTCATTCTCAAAGAGCGCAAGCCTTTGGTGTTGATGGTGCGCGAAACGCCGTTCCATCTCGGCCATTTGCGCACCATGACCGCGCTGGCCGAAATGGGCGCGATCATCTTCCCGCCTCTGCCCGCTTTTTACACAAGACCGGAAAGCATCGACGACATAGTCGACCAGTCCGTCGGCCGGGCGCTCGACCTGTTCGGCTTTGAATGGGAGCGCACAAAGCGCTGGGGCGAGGATGTCGGTCCCGGCGACGCTGGCTCGTCGTGAGAGAGACCGCCGGCCTCTGGGACTGGGCGCTGCAGGCCTATGATCGCAAGGGCGCGAAAGCCGCGCTGCTGGCTGCGCAGGACATGCATCGCGCGGATGTGTGCGTGATACTATGGCTGGTCTGGCGAGAGGCGCGCGATGCGCCCGCAAACGCCGGCGAACTCGAATCGGCGAAATCGCTCACCGCGCGAATCCAGTCGCCCGTCACCGCCGAGATCCGCGCCGTGCGGCGGACACTGAAAACTGCGGATATCGCCGGGTCCGATTTGATGATCGAGCGCTTGCAAGGCGCCGAACTCGCCGCTGAGCGGTTGGAGCTGGACGCGCTTGAAGCCATTGATGGCGCGGGTGTTTCGCCCGGAAAAGGCGGCGACATGCTGCGCGCTTATCTCGGCGCTCTGGGGCTTTCCCCGGATGCTGCGAAGAGCCTGGCCGATATTCTACGCGCCGCGCTAACGTCCTGATCTTCTTTACAACTCTCGCAACGGCGCGCATCATTTCCGCCTCTGAATCAAAAAGGCAGGGAGGTTGTCTCATGGACGCAGAGGTCCTTGAGCGCGGGCAGATAACGGAAAAGCTCGCCGACTTGCGTGAAGAGCATGAAGCGTTGGATGCAGCCGTTTCGGCGATGACCATCACCGGCGTCACCGATCAGCTGAAAATGGCCCGGTTGAAGAAGCGCAAGCTGATGCTGAAAGACCGGATTTCCTGGCTCGAAGATCAGTTGAGCCCAGACATCATCGCGTAGCCGGACCGCCCGGCTTCACATCGATTCGCCCGGCGCGTTTGCGCTCGTACATCACGGCGTCAGCGCGTGAGAGCGCTTGTTCGGCCGTTTCGCCGCTTTCAATGACCGTCGCGCCCAGCGTTGCGCTGGCCTGATAGGTGACGCCGTCGACGATGACCGGCGTGGCCCGGATCACGTTTTCGAGCGACTGCGCCTTTTTCTGCGCCGCCTTCAGGCCGCCGCGCGCCAGACCAACGGCGAACTCGTCGCCGCCCATCCGACCGACAATGTCCGAGCTGCGCACGTTGTCGGCGAGCATTTCCGCAGTGTGCTTGAGAATGGCGTCGCCAATGGCGTGGCCGTGCAGATCATTGATCCGCTTGAAGCCGTTCAAATCCACGAAGATGAGCCCGGCCTCGCCGCCATAGCGCTCGGCATAGGCGGCCATGCGCTCCAGCTCGCGCACAAAGGCGCGGCGGTTATAGACGGGCGCCAGCGGGTCGGTGTCGGCGAGCTCCTCGAGCTCGCGCAGGCGTTCGCGCAGGGACGAGGCCTCATTGCGCAACCGGTCGATTTCGCGATTGAGTTCGAGAAGGGCGTTGCGCGTGCGCGGCGTGAATTCCGAGTCTGACGGCGCTTGCGAAGACGCCGGCTTTATCGGCTGGCTCGCCGCCGCCGTCGCCGTTTGGGCCGCAGCCGGACGTCGCACATCCGCCCGCGCGGCGGGGCGTGGTTTCGGCGAAGCGGAAAAGAGCACGCGAAGCGGCTTCATGGACGGACTGCCAACTCAACTGAATACCCGCTCAGTGAGCCGGAACAGGGTAAATATTCCCTTGAAAAATAAACTAAATTAGTCGTGCTTTCGGGCGCGAGCCGGTTAGAGGCAAGAGCGAGGCCGGTCCCGCGCCCGCCCCTCGCTTGACGCATAGCGGCGCCCGCGTATGCTCCCGCGCCTTCTGGGTTCCCCCAATGCGAAAGAGGCGCGCATGTCCGCCACGCCGCTGGTTGCGGTGATCATGGGCTCATCGTCGGACTGGCCGACCATGAGCGCAGCCGTAGATATTCTCGAAGCGCTTGAAATTACGTATGAAACCAAGGTGGTTTCGGCGCATCGCACGCCCGCGCGCTTGTATGATTTCGCCACCAGCGCGCAGGAGCTTGGCTTCAAGGTCATCATCGCCGGCGCCGGCGGGGCGGCGCATCTACCCGGCATGGCGGCGTCGATGACGGCCCTGCCCGTGCTCGGCGTGCCCGTCGAGTCAAAGTCGCTTTCGGGCTGGGACAGCCTTTTGTCGATCGCGCAAATGCCCGGCGGCGTGCCGGTCGGCACGCTGGCTATCGGCGAGTCGGGCGCAAAGAACGCCGGCCTGATGGCCGCGCGCATTCTCGCGCTCGGCGATGAAGCGCTCGCGGGGCGCCTGCAAAGCTGGATCGACGCACAAACCGCAAGTGTCGCGCACTCACCTCTGGGGACGACGTGACGCCGCTTCCGGTTGGCGCGACCATCGGCGTTCTCGGCGGCGGTCAGCTCGGCCGCATGCTGGCGCTGGCCGGCGCGCGGCTTGGCTTTGACGTCCACATTTTCTGCCCGGAAGAAGATGCGCCCGCCTCGCGCGTCGCAGCGCGCACCGTCATCGGCGATTATGACGATCTCGACGCCGTGCGGCGCTTCGCCTGGCGCTGCGACGTCGTCACCTATGAGTTTGAGAACGTGCCGATCAACACCGCCATGGCGGCGGCGGAGAAACGCACGGTGCGTCCCGAACCTCAAGCGCTCGAAGTCGCTCAGGACCGCGTCATCGAAAAGCGTTTCGCGCGCTCCTGCGGCGCCGACACGGTCGTCTTTGAACCCGTCGAGGACGCAGCCGACGTCGCGCGCGCGGCGATGGCGGTGGGCATGCCGGCTCTCCTGAAGACGCGGCGCATGGGCTATGACGGCAAGGGACAGGCTTGGATCCGCTCGCCCAGCCAGATCGCAGAGGCCGCCGCCGCGATTGGCGATCAACAGGCCATTCTGGAGAGATCAGCTCCGTTCGTACGCGAATTATCACTCATTTGCGCACGCGGCGCGGACGGGGCGTTCGCCGCCTATGATCTGGTCGAGAACCGCCACGAGGACGGCGTTCTCCGTGAAACGACAGCGCCGGCGACCGTCTCCGAGGAGGCGACAAAGTCCGCACACGAAAT
>JAUIEH010000325.1 GCA_030428405.1 Alphaproteobacteria bacterium | reverse complement strand
TGCGAACAATCCGCTGAGACGGCTGGCGATGAGACGGCCGCGGACGATCCCGTCGTCGCTGCGTCCGATGACGGCGCGCCTGGTGATGTTGAGACCGCATCTGCGCCAGACGGCGAGGAGGCGGCTAATGCTGGCGATGAGGGCGAGGAACTCGCGGCCGCCGATGACGCTGACGAGCTCGCGAGCGCCGCCGCCGCCGCCGATGATCCGAATGCGGCCTTTGACGCGATGCTGCAGGAAATGACCATCGCCGTCTTCTCGCGCTCGCCGATTTTCGCCACCTATCTCGGCCTGCCTGAGGAAATGGCCGGCGGGCCATATCTCGCCCGTCTCGATGCGACCGGCGTCGCCGCGGATGTGGACGATCGCGCCTTTGTCCGCGAAGGCCTGGAGCGCCTCGAGGCCGTTGACGAAAGCGAACTCGACGACGAACGTGCGCTGACGCTGAGCGTCCTGCGCTCACAGCTCGGCGCGAGCGTGGCCGCCTCCGATCTGGTCGAATACGGCCAGGGCGGCGCTGGGGGCGTGACCGTTTATCCGGTCACGCAATTGTCCGGCCCGCATATCGACCTGCCCAATCTGATGCAGGCGCAACAACCGGTAACGGACGCCGGACAGGCGGAAGCCTATGTCGCGCGCCTGCACGGTTTCGCCGACGTATTTGACGGCACGATCGAAGTTATGCGCCGCGACGCAGAACTTGGCGTCATCCCGCCGGACTTCGTCATCGATGGCGCGCTTGAGATCGTCAACGGCTTTACCGAAACGCCCGTCGAGGAAAACATTCTGGTTACGTCGTTCTCGCAGAAGCTTGATGAAGCCGAGATTGAAGACGCTGCAACACATCTCGATGCGGCCCGGGACGCCGTCGAGAATTCGGTATATCCGGCTTATGAACGTCTCGCCGATGCGCTGACGGAACTGCGCGCCGACGCTGTCCACGACGCCGGCATCGGACGCCTGCCGAATGGCGAGGCGCTTTATAATTCGCTCATCCGCATTCAGGCCGACACGAATTTGTCGGCACAGGAAATTCACGATATCGGCCTGGCCGAAGTCGCGCGCATCCATGACGAGATGGACGTCATCTTCAGTTCCATGGGCATGACCGAGGGCTCAATCCAGGAGCGCCTTCAGGCTTTTGGCGAGGATGAGGAATATCTCTATCCGAACACGGATGAGGGCCGCGCCGAGCTGCTGGCCGACCTCAACGCCCAGATGGATCACGTCCAGACTCTGCTGCCGGAATATTTCGCAACCATCCCGCCGCAGCCGGTCGAAATCCGCCGCGTGCCGGAATTCTCGGAAGCCTCAGCGCCTGGCGGGTATTATTCGCCGGCCTCGCTCGACGGGTCGCGTCCGGGTGTTTACTGGATCAATCTGCGCGACACGGCGATCTGGCCGTCCTGGTCTCTGCCGACCCTGACCTATCACGAAGCGGTGCCGGGCCATCACTTCCAGATTTCGATCGGTCTCGGTCAGGACCAATTGCCGCTTCTGCGTCGTCTCCTCTCCGGAACCAATGCGTTTACGGAAGGCTGGGCGCTCTATGCAGAGCGGCTCGCCTGGGAGATGGGTCTTTATGAAGACGACCCTGCCGGTGATATCGGCCGTTTGCGCGACGAGCTCCACCGCGCCATTCGTCTCGTAACCGACACGGGCATGCATGCGCTGGGTTGGACCCGCGAAGAGGCGATTGAGTACATGTTCCAGAACGAAGGCCTCGAAATGTCCGAGGTCGTCGTCGAAATCGAGCGCTATGCGGTCTGGCCGGGCCAGGCGCTCGGCTACAAGATGGGCCAGCTCGAAATCCTGCGTCTGCGCGAAGAGGCGCGCGAAGCCTTGGGCGAGGATTTCGACCTGCGCGAATTCCACGACGTCTTGCTGCTGGATGGCGGTTTGCCGCTGCCGGTGCTCGAACAGCGCGTTCAAGACTGGGTGGCCTCGCAGCAGGAAGGCTGATTTCCGCGTAACGGGCGGGCGCGAATTCATTGCGAGTTCGCGCCCGTTCTGCGTTCTTTGCGCCATTTCGCGCAAATTTTAGCGGCTGCGTTCATCTGGCGTGCAGGCTTCTCGGTTACCGTATGCTCACGATGAATTCGAAGAATTCGGAGCGTGGCATGACGAGCCGTCGTCTGACCCTGATCGCGCTGGCAGCGATCGCAATGACCATTTCCGCGTGCGCCAGCTCAGGCCCCATTCAGCACCAAAACTCCGCCGCTGGTCCGGTTTTCCCGGTCCATCAGGGTCTGCGCGTTTGTGCGGGCATTCGCGTGTCCAACGCCGGCCCCGTAGGTTCGGGCAATCGCTCCTTGGCGTTCACGCCCTGGATGCAGACGCCAGCCGGCTATCTTCTGCGCAACCCGACCGACGGCGCTTGTATTTCGTCGGGTTTCGGCATGCGTCCGGCTCACAGCGGCGGCAGCCGCAATCATCGCGGCATCGACCTCGCCAATCCGCGCGGCGGCGCCATCTATGCGGCGGCGGACGGACAGGTGCTCTCCGCAGGCCCGCGCAGCGGCTATGGCCGCGCGGTCGAGATCGAGCACGGCTCGGGCGTGCGCACGCTCTATGCGCACATGGTCGTCATTGCGCCGGAGATCGTCGCGGGACGCCGCGTCATGCAGGGCGAGGTCATCGGCATTATGGGCCAGACGGGCCGCGCGACCGGCGTGCATCTGCACTATGAAGTGCGCGTGCGCGGTCAGTCGGTGAACCCGCTGACTTACGGCCCGTATCGGCAGACCGCGTCACGCTAGGACAGGCGCACGCTCGCACTCGCAATAGCGTCCGGAAATTCTTACGCTCAACGCCTCTCCGGGAGGCGGGCATGAGCGTGCCAGACGATCAGCAAAACCAATCGCCGCGACGTCGTCCGGATTGGTTCGCCGTGGCGATCCTCGCCGCCGCTTGGGCGATCGGCGGGTATTTCGCTTATCGCTATGGCTGGCGCGCAGAGACGTGTTTCACCTATCCGCCCAATCCCGTGCTCGGCTCTGAAGGCCAGACCATTTGCGAGCACCGGCCAAATCCCAAGATCATGGCGGCTGGCCTCATACCGGTCGTGCTCGCCTGGCTGGTCGTTGTGGGCCTACGCCGCCGCTGATCGTTCTCGGCGCTCGCTTCGCCGTCAATCGCAGGCCGCTCAACGCATCGATCTTGTCTGAGCGGCGCGCAACGCCGCCACATGGCCGTCTCCGGAACTCTTTAGGTGAGACATGCAGGTCACGTTCTTGAAATCCATCGTTGCGGCGGGCGCCGCGGCGGTGCTGGCGAGCGTCGGCGCCTTCGCGCAGGACGAGGATATGAGCGAAGCCGAGCGTGTTGCGCGCGCTTATATGGCGGCGTACTCGGCGGCCGATTTCGATGCGATGGAGCCGTTCATGGCGGAGGACATTTCATTCTCCGACACGACCGCCACGGGAACCGACGATCCCGATGGGTTGAATCTCGAAGGGCGTGCGGCCGCGATGGAGCTCTTGCACCAATTCGAAGCCGAAAATCACCCGATCGGGTTGAACTTCGAATGGGACACGGTGTTCGAAAGCAATAACCGTGTCGTGTTCATGGGCAGGGTGAACGCCACTTATCCGACCAATGAGGAAAACCGCGTTTTCGTCTGGAGCAGCGCGCAGACCTCCGTCCTGACCGTGGTCGACGGCCTGGTTGTTCGCCATCAGGACTTCGCGAATTATCCCGGTGCAGAGCAGGGACTGGTCGACGCCGACGAGCTCTAAGCGCGGGCGGGCTCAGCCTTCCACGGCGTCGGGATCAGGCACGCCGACGACGTGGAAGCCAGC
>JAUIEH010000324.1 GCA_030428405.1 Alphaproteobacteria bacterium | reverse complement strand
CGCAATCCGCCGTGGCGCAGAGATTGTCCGGCGGTAATTCTGAAGCACTCATCCAGGCGATCACGCACAGCGAAGCACTTCTGGCGCGTTCCGCTCCGCCTCCCAAACGGGAAACGAGATAGGGTTCCAGACGTGAAACGCCTTGCTCGGCCACAGCACGCATATTAGGCTAACGCCTTATATATTGCATTATAAGGCTATATCCTAATACATAGCCTCTAGAGGCTATAACGCGTCTGAGCGGCGACGCGGTATCCCCTCGATCGGATGAACGTGACCACCGCATTCAACGCCCGTTCCGTAAAGTCGAACAACGCCGCGACGATCGTGTTATCCTTCGCGCCGATCTTGAGCGTGCCGGGGCGTATCGATGCTGCAGACCGCAATCGTGTTGCTGCTGGCGCACGTTCTCAGCGACTTCGTCCTTCAGACCGACTGGATCCACGAAAACAAGCGCTCCATCGTCGTGCTTGGCCTGCACGCGTTGATCGTGCTCGTCACGACGGTTCTTGTTGCAGGTTCGCTGGCGCTAATTCCATTGGCGATCGTGGTCGCGAGCCATTTCCTGATCGACCACCTTAAATCGACGGTTCTCGGCTCGTCCTTCGCCGCTTTCGTTATCGATCAGAGCGCGCATGTCGTCATCATCGGCGCGCTGGCGTTCAATTTTCCGAACATGTTTTCCGACGGTTGGTGGCCCGCCTTCGCCGCAGCAAACGCGGACCTGTTCAATGTCGAGACCTATCTTTCCGTTTGCGTGATCGCGGCGGGTTTCATCACGGCGACCCGCGCCGGACAGTTCGGCGTGGCGCTGTTCATGGACGGTTTCGCCGTCACATCGAATGAAAGTCCGACCCTTGAGCGCGGCGGCGCCGCCATCGGCGTTTTGGAGCGCGCGCTCGTCTTCATCTTCGTGCTCGCAGGCCGGCCCGAAGCGATCGGCTTTCTCATCGCCGCCAAATCGGTTCTGCGCTTCAACGTCTCGAAGAATGACCGCGCCGCCAGCGAATATGTCATCATCGGCACGCTGGCGAGTTTCGCCTGGGGCCTGCTCGCCGCACTCGCCACACAAGCGGCGTTGAACGCGCTCTAAGGCTTAAAGCCGGCCTTCCGTCTTCAGACGTTCGAGCAGACGTTCGCGCGCGCCGGGCAATTGGCGATCCGCCGGCCAGAGGATCCAGCGCTCCAGAAAATGACCTGTCAGAGCAAAGCCAGCCGCCACATCGCCCTCAACCAGTCCGGCCTGCGCGCCCTGCAGAAACGGCGGCAGCTTCAGGAGCTTATCCACATAGTCCGCAGCCTCAGGCGCGCCGCCTGCAACCGCCCGGCCCGACTTGGGACTGACATGGGTGAGCGCATCGCGCGTGCCAGTCAGCGCGCAGCGGTCGAGATCGAGCCCATAGCCCAGATCCGTCAGCAGGCCCGCTTCCCACTTCACCATCAAAGCAGGCCAGAGATCCGTCGCCGCCATGCCGGCGATCAACGCCTCCAACCCGTCGAAAACGGCGGCGTGTTTTTCGCGTTCGGGCAGCGCAAGACAGGCCAGCGCGCAAATGGCGTGGAGGCCTTCCGTCGCCGCCGCGTCATCCATCAAGGCGCCGGCCCGCAGCAGATCGGGCTCAATCGTGAAGGCGCCGAGATGATCTTCCAGACGCGCGCGCCAGGCCGCCTTCACCCTATTGCCCGGCTGCAGAACCGGTCGCATGGCGCGCCCGCGCCCGCCGCGCACGAGCCCGGCGTGACGACCATGTTCCGCCGTCAAAAGCTCGACGATCACGCTCGTCTCGCCGAATGGACGCACGGCCAAAACGATCCCGATATCGGACCAATTCATGGAACTGGGAGTGGGGCCGCCCGCCGCCAGCGTCAAGGCTGCTGCGATTGGTTCGGGCTTATCCCCTGAGAAACGCCGCCGGCTTCTGGACGCGCGGGCGCGAGTCGGCGCGCTTTGAGCCATGACCGCTTCTCACCCGACGCTCGATGATGCGCGCCGCATTCTGCAGCGCGTGTTCGGCCACGCCGATTTCCGCGGCCGGCAAGCCGAAGTGGTAGAGGCCGCGCTCGCTGGCGAGGACGTCATCGCCATCCTGCCCACCGGCGGCGGCAAAAGCGCGTGTTATCAAATCCCGGCGATGCTGCGCGACGGCGTCGGGCTGGTCGTCTCCCCGCTCATCGCGCTGATGAGCGATCAGGTGGACGCCTTGCGCCAGGCCGGCGTGAAAGCTGCGCGCTGTGATTCAACGCTTGAATATGACGAGCGCCGCGCCGTGTTCGACGCCCTCGATCGCGGCGAGCTCGACTTGCTCTACATGTCGCCGGAAGCGTTGTTGAGCGAGAACATGCTCGCCCGGCTCGATGGCGTGAAACTTTCCCTCATCGCGATTGATGAAGCCCATTGCGTTAGTCAGTGGGGACATGATTTCCGCCCGGAATATCGCGGTCTGGGACGGTTGAAGTCGTGTTTCCCAGGCGTTGCGCGCATGGCCGTGACGGCGACGGCCGATGCGCGCACGCGCGCCGACGTCGCCAAGCAGCTCGATCTCAACGACCCCGTCGAAATTGTCGCCAGCTTCGACCGGCCCAATCTTGTTCTGTCGGCTGAGCGAAAAGGCAAGTCACCGCTTGCCCGCGTCCTTCAAATCGCCAAACAGCGCAAAGGCCAAGCCGGCGTCATCTATGCCGCCACGCGCAACGGCGCTGAACAGGCCGCCGAAGCGCTCACCCGCGAGGGCGTGCCCGCGCTCGCCTACCACGCGGGTCTCGACGCTGAACTGCGCGCCAGGCGTCAGCGCCGCTTCGTCAATGAAGACGGCCTCGTCATCGCCGCCACCATCGCTTTCGGCATGGGCGTGGACAAACCAGACGTGCGCTTCGTCATTCACGCCGATCCGCCCAAATCTATTGAAGCCTATTGGCAAGAAGTCGGCCGCGCAGGCCGAGATGGCGAACCGGCCGAGGGTTTTGCCCTCTATGGTCCGGGCGATCTGCGGCGTTGCCTCTCATTCGTCGAGGAATCCTCCGCCGCCGAGGACATCAAAGCCGTACAAAGACGAAAGGCCTCCCAGCTCTTCGCGTTTCTCGACGGCACGACGTGCCGGCGCGCCGCCGTGCGTCGCCATTTCGGCGAAACCAATGTCGAGCCCTGCGGCGTCTGCGACAATTGCACGACGAAGACCCGCAAGGGCGAGGACGTCACCCGTGAAGCCTCCATGGCGCTCTGGGCCATCGCCAAGACGGGCGAACGCTTCGGGCGCGGACGCATCATCGCGCATCTGCGCGGCAAGCCGCCCAAGGACGATCTCGATCAGCCCTTCATGTGCCTGAAGAGCTATGGCGCGGGCGCGGACTGGAGCGAGGCCGAATGGCGAGACCTGGTCGATCAGCTCCTCTTCGACGGCGTGATTGTCGAGGCCGGCGAGCGCGGACGGCCCGCCCTGCAATGCGGCGACCATGAAGCCGTACGCGCCATCTTCAAACGCGAGCGCGAAGTCATGCGCCGCGCCAAAGCGCCCAGCAGCGCACGCGTCACCAATCGCAAACGCGCCGCCGCAGCCTCCGCATTGCCGGACGGCGCCGCCCAATTGTTTGAGCGGCTGCGCGCCTGGCGAAAGGAGACGGCCGGCGAACAAGGCGTGCCGCCTTATGTCGTCTTCCATGACGCCGTCTTGCGCGAAATCGCGCTCGCCAAACCGGACGACCGCGCAGCGTTGGCGCGCATTCCCGGCGTCGGCGAAGCCAAGCTCAACCGCTATGGCGACGCGCTCTTGCAGGAACTCGCAGATGCGCGCGCAGCGGCCTGACACTCAGCGCAGAAAT
>JAUIEH010000323.1 GCA_030428405.1 Alphaproteobacteria bacterium | reverse complement strand
GCGCACGCACGCGAGACGCTTTTTTGCGGCGAACCGGACGTCCGCCGCGCTGTCTGCGCGCAATGCAGAAGAAGAAAATCTGGAGCGGGCGATGCGATTCGAACGCACGACCCTCACCTTGGCAAGGTGATGCTCTACCCCTGAGCTACGCCCGCTCACGCCGGGCCGGGCCCGACGAAGAGCGCTATAAAGCCCAAACGCGCGGCCGATTCAAGCGGGACTTGCGGCAAAGCGTACGCGCGGGCGGATTATTCGTCGCGCGCGGTGGAAGCTGGCGTCTCGCGCGCGCCGTGTTATCAGGCGGCGCTTATGACGAACCCTGAGCCGCATCCGCTTTTTCTCGAAACGCCTGCCCCGGCGAGCCGCGAACAGCTCTTCGCCTTTCTCGACGCGCTCGGCGTCGCGCATCAGACGCATGCGCACGCGCCGGTTTTCACGGTGGAGGAAAGCCAGGAGATCAAAGCGCATCTGCCCGGCGCGCACACCAAGAACCTTTTTCTGAAGTCCAAAAAGGGCGAGCTGGTCCTGGTCTGTGCGTGCGGCGATACGCCGGTGCGGCTCAACCATCTCCACAAGCCGCTCGGCACGGCGCGCTTCTCCTTCGGCTCACCCGAGTTGTTGCTGGAGACGCTCGGCGTGCCGGCGGGTTCGGTGACGCTGTTTTCGTTGCTCAATGAGAAGACCGGCGCCGTGCCGCTTGTGCTCGACAAGGTGCTGGCCGAGAGCGATCCGGTGAATTTCCACCCTCTCCTCAACGACGCGACCACGACCATATCGGGCGCTGACATGTTCGCGTTTGCGCGTGCGTGCGGGCGCGAGCCGATCGTCATCGATTTCACGGCGCTCGCCGCACAATCGAGCACTTAGCCGAACCGGGCCGTGCGCGCTTGCACCCAATGGCGCGGCGTCCCACCTTGCACGATAAGACAGGCACGACACCGGAGCGCGGAGCATTATGGAAATCATCGGCGGAACTGCGAGCGCGCAAGGCGCAAGCGGCGACCTGATCAAGGACGGCTCCGATGCGACGTTCATGCAGGACGTCATGGAAGCATCCAAGAGCGTACCGGTGATCGTGGATTTTTGGGCGCAATGGTGCGGGCCGTGCAAGACGTTAGGCCCCAGCCTGGAAGCCGCTGTTCAAGCCGCCGGCGGCAAGGTCAAACTCGTCAAGATCGACGTCGATCAGAATCAGGGCGTCGCTGGTCAGCTGGGCGTGCGCTCCATCCCTGCTGTTTTCGCATTCAAGGACGGCCAGCCGGTCGACGGCTTCATGGGCGCCGTGCCGCCGAGCGAAGTGGACGCCTTCGTCAACCGTCTCACCGGCGAAGACACCGGCGCGAAGGAAGCCGCCGAGCTGGTTGGGCGCGCTGAAGAAGCGCTGGCGCGCGGCGACGCCGGCGGCGCAGCGCAGGATTTTGCGCAGGCCATGCGCCTGGACGCTGCGAACATGAATGCGGTGGCGGGGCTCATTCGCTGTTACGTCGCCAGCAACGACCTCGACAGCGCGCGCCAGATACTCGACTCCATCCCGCCAGAGCTGGCGAGCGATCCGGCGCTCGACAGCGCGCGCGCGGCCGTGGAGATCGCAGCCCAAGGCGGCGGCGACGATGCTTCAGGCCTTGGCGCCGAAGTCGAAGCCGATCCTGGCAATCACGCCAAGCGGTTTGAGTTTGCTCAGGCGCTTGCCGCGAAAGGCGATTACGAAAACGCCGTCGACCATTTGCTGCGCATCATCGAAGCGGAGCGCGAGTGGAACGACGGGGCCGCGAAAGAAGAACTTTTGAAGCTGTTCGACGCCGCAGGCCCCGCATCGCCGGCCACAAAGAACGGTCGGCGCAAGCTGTCCGCCATCCTGTTTTCCTAGCCGTTCGGAGGCGCGTTTTGAGTTGCGCTGCGTTCGCGTAAAATAGGGGCAGATGACCGCATCGTTCGGATATCGCCGCGCGTCGGATTTGCCGCGCATCATACCGGTCTTTCCGCTGGACGGCGTGGTCTTGCTGCCGCGCGCGCCGCTGCCGCTCAATGTTTTCGAGCCGCGCTATCTCAATATGGTCGATGATGCGCTGTCATCTGACCGGTTGATCGGCATTGTTCAGGTCGCTCCCGGCGGCGCGGACGAAAAACCGCATCTCCAGTCTGTCGGCTCGGCCGGGCGAATTACGTCATTCGCGGAGACGCGCGACGGGCGCTATCTCATCACCTTGCATGGGATCAGCCGATACGTGATCGAGCATGAGCACGAAACGTCGTGCCCCTATCGTCAGGCCAAGGTGAATTTCGAGGCTTTCGAGCGCGACCTGCAATCGCAGGAACCGTCCGAGGAGTTTGACCGCGCCGCATTGCTCAACGCGTTGCGGGCATATCTCGAAGCCAACAGCATGGAAGCCGAATGGGGCTCTATCGATTCCGCGCCGCCAGAGGTCCTGGTCAACTCGCTGTCGATGATTTGCCCGTTTTCCTCCGCAGAGAAACAAGCGCTTCTGGAAGCGGACTCAATCGATGATCGCGGTCAAGCGCTTGTAGCGCTGTTGCAAATGGGCGCGGCGTCTGGCGACGGTCCCGGCGGCGTGCAGTAGAATTTGCGGCGAGACGCCGCTTGAGGACTGGAAATGACAGAAAATTCTGACGCACAAGGCGCTGACGCCGACCCTGCAAACGGCGCGAGAACCGAGCCCGACCCTAAGCTCCTGGAGATCCTGGCGTGCCCGGTGACGAAGGGTCCGCTTGAATATGACCGCGACGCTCAGGAGCTGATCAGCAAGTCCGCCCGCCTCGCCTTTCCGATCCGAGACGGCATGCCGATCATGCTGCCAGAAGAAGCCCGCGAACTTCGTGACGACGAACTCTGACGCCGCGGCCTCCACGCCCAAGGCTTCATCGCCCTGGCCAGCGACCTTGGATTTCAACCGAGGCGCGCGCGAGCTGCGCATCGCGTTCGACGATGGCGCAGCCTTCGCCATCCCTTTTGAGCTCCTGCGCGTTGAAAGTCCGAGTGCGGAGGTTCAGGGCCATGGCGGCAAGCAGAAGAAGCTCGTCGCCGGCAAGCGCGATGTCGGCGTGACGGCGGCGGAGCCCGTCGGAAATTACGCCGTACGGATCATATTTGACGACGGCCATGACACCGGGCTGTTCACCTGGCCTTATCTCTACAAGCTCGGAAGAGAGCGCAGCGCGCTTGAAGCGGCCTATCTCAAAGACCTTGAGACAGCGGGTCTGAGCAGAGACTAGGCTGCGTCCAGGCGTTCGCCGTTGAGCAATTTCGGCAATGCGCCCAGATCTGCGCCGGCCGCGCGCATGAAGACGCGCCGGGCGGGTGCGATTTTATCGACCACGGACATGCCGAAATCCCGCAATGCGCGGACCGGGGCCGCATCGGTCGAAAACAACCGATTGAAGCCGTCACAGGCCAGCGCCATGGCGACCGAGTCGAACCGCCGCCAGCGCTGATATCGCTCCAGCGTATCGAGCCCGCCCCAATCCAGACCGAGCGCGCGCGCATCCTGCAGCGTTTCTGCGAGGGCGGCGACGTCCTTAAAGCCGAGATTGAGACCCTGGCCCGCGATCGGGTGAATGCGCCGGGCCGCATCGCCAATGAGTGCAGCGCGAGGGGCGACGAAGCGCTCCGCCACGCGGATGCCCAAGGGATAAGACCAGCGCGGTCCCGCCAGCGACAAGGCGCCGAGAAAATCGCCGAAGCGACGGCGTATCTCATCAAGAAAGTCTGCGTCATCAAGCTCCATGGCGGCGTCGGCGGCCTTCGATTTCTCCGTCCAGACCAGATTGGCCCGCCCTTCCGTCATTGGCAGGATCGCAAATG
>JAUIEH010000322.1 GCA_030428405.1 Alphaproteobacteria bacterium | reverse complement strand
CATGTAGGCGCTTGCACGCTCACGCCAACGCAAGCGCAAAGCTCTTAGCCCGCGCGCGCATCGCATTGGCTGCGGGTAGCTTTACTCGAAACTGACCTGCGGCGGACGCTCGACGGCGGCGCGGTCGGCGGCGGCGACCTCGAAGAAGTCGCGCTGACGGAAACCGAAGGCGCCGGCGAACAGAGCCGCGGGAAATTGTTCCTGAGCGGTATTATATTCAGCGACCGCATTGTTGAAGAAGCGGCGCGCCGCGGCGATCTTGTTTTCGAGGTCCGCGAGTTCGGACTGCAGCGCCAGGAAGTTCGTATTCGCCTTGAGATCCGGATAGGCCTCGGCAAGCGCGAATAAGCGGCGCAACGCCCCGCTCAGCATATTTTCGGCCTGCGCCAAATCCTTCACATCGCCGCCGGCGCCGACAGCGGCGTTGCGCGCTTCGATAACGGCTTCGAGCGTGTCTTTCTCGTGGCTGGCGTAGCCTTTGACCGTCTCGACCAGATTGGGCACGAGGTCGTGACGCTGCTTGAGCTGGACGTCGATGTCGCCCCAGGCCTGATTGGTCGTCTGCCGCAGCGCGACGAGCCGGTTGTAAATCAGGATCGCAGCAAGCGCGAGCGCGAGAACGACGCCAAGAATGATCAAAAGCATTTGCAAGAACTCCGTAGCGAGCGCTGCTTGAATTTACGCAATTCCGCCAAGACGTCGAGCATCCTCGCCTGAGAGGCTTTTTAACTGGTTTGCGGCCTGAACCGCCCCGAACGCGGGAAACCTTTAGGAACCGGCTTGCCGGCCTGGGCGCGTTTGCCTTCAAACTCGCGCCAATCCGCCATGGTGATGCGCCGGCCCCCGGCGTCGTGCCAGCACATGCCCTCATCCGCTGAGAACGTCGTGACATCCTCCAGCCCGCCTTTGGCGTAGGATTGCAGCTTCACGCCCTTGCCGCGCGTCATTTCCGGCAAATCAGCGAGCGGGAAGATCAAGAGCTTCTTATTCTCACCCACGACCGCGACCTGATCGCCTTCGACCTCCAGACAGACGGCCGCCTCCTCGCCGGTTTCGAGATTGAGCACCTGCTTGCCCGACCGCTTCATCGCTTCGACATCGTCTTCAGCGACGATGAAGCCTTTGCCGGCGCGCGAGGCGATCAGGAGCTTACGACCCGGCTTGCGCACGAAGGCGGCGTTGATCTCGTGGTCATCGGGCAGATCGAGATGCAGGCGGATCGGCTCGCCATGTCCGCGCCCGCCCGGCAGCTTGTCGCAGCCCATGGTGAAGAAGCGTCCGTCGGTCGCAAACAGGATCAGCTTGTCCGTGGTCTCGGCCGGGAAGACGAAGGCGGGTCCGTCGCCGTCTTTATATTTGATGTCCGCGCCCGGATCGACGCGGCCGCGCAACGCGCGAATCCAGCCCATGCGCGACAAGACGACCGTAATCGGCTCGCGCGCGACAAGCGCTTCCACCGAGACGGCTTCTGAGGCGGCGGGCGCATCGATGAAGCCCGTCCGGCGGCGGCCGATTTCGGGGTTCTTGGAGAACATCTCGCCGGTTGTTTCGAGTTCGCCCGAGACCGTCGACCACTGATCTTTTTCGCTCTTGAGGAGTTTTTCGATCTCGCGCTTTTCAGCCTTGAGCGCCTTGTCCTCTTTCTTGATCTCGATCTCTTCGAGCTTGCGCAAAGCGCGCAGGCGCATATTGAGGATCGCTTCGGCCTGGCGGTCGCTCAGGTCGAATTTTCTCATCAGGATGGGTTTGGGCTCGTCTTCCTCGCGAATGATCTTGATGACCTTGTCGAGGTTCAGATAGGCGATGAGATAGCCGGCCAGCAGCTCCAGGCGGTCGACGATCTTGGCGTGGCGCGCGCGCGAACGGCGCACGAGCACGTCGCGGCGATGGTCGAGGAAAGCCTGCAAGGCCTCCTTCATGCCCATCACGCGCGGCGTGCCGCTGGCGTCCAGCACGTTGAGGTTCAGCGAGGCGCGGGTTTCAAGCTCGCTCTGCCGGTAGAGCGACTCCATCAACATTGCGGGCTCGACCGAACGGCTCTTCGGCTCAAGCACGACGCGCACGTCTTCCGCGCTTTCATCGCGCACATCCGCCAGAAGCGGCGCCTTGCGCGTTTCGATCAGTTCGGCCAGGCGCTCAATCAGTTTGGATTTTTGCACCTGATACGGAATTTCCGTGACCACCGCCTGCCACATGCCGCGGCCAAGGTCTTCAACGCGCCAGCGCGCGCGCAAGCGGAACGCGCCCCTGCCTGTCTCATAGGCGTTTTCGATCGCCTCGGCGGTCTCCGCGACTTCGCCGCCCGTCGGGAAGTCGGGACCGCGCACGATCTTGAGAATGTCCGCCGTCGTCATTTTCGGCTTGTCGATCAGCGCGCGCGACGCCTTGATCAGCTCCACCGGATTATGCGGCGGAATAGACGTGGCCATGCCCACGGCGATGCCGGTCGAACCATTGGCGAGCAGATTGGGATAGGCCGACGGCAAGACCACCGGCTCGCTTTCCGAGCCGTCATAGGTCTCGCGGAAATCAACGGCGTCTTCCGCGATGCCGGCGAGCAAGGCTTCCGCCGCCGCGGTCAGCCGCGCTTCGGTGTAACGCATCGCGGCGGCGGCATCGCCGTCGACATTGCCGAAATTGCCCTGACCGTCGACCAGCGGCACGCGCTGGGAGAAGTCCTGCGCCAGCCGAACGAGCGCGTCGTAAATCGCCTGATCGCCGTGGGGATGGTAGTTACCCATCACCTCACCGACGATTTTCGCGCATTTCTTGAAGCCCGACGCCGGGTCGAGTTTGAGCTCGCGCATGGCGTAGAGAATGCGCCTTTGCACCGGCTTCAGACCGTCGCGCACATCCGGAAGCGCGCGCGAGGTTATCGTCGAGAGCGCATAAGCGAGATAGCGCGAGGACAACGCCCGTTCGAGCGGTTCGTCGAAGACGCGGCCGCCATCATCAGGCGGATCAAGAAGATCGGTGCTCATAGACCACGTTCTGTCAGTCGATTCGTGCGATCAATATATCGAGTTGCACGGGGCTTTTCCCCGGCTGTGCGCAATAGGTTTAGGCTCATCACGTCTGGAGCGGCGATATGATGCAGACGATTCGAGCCTGACCTCGCCCATGAAGATGCGACGGAGCGCATGAGCAAGAAGCTATACGCCGTGCTGACGGGCGACGTCGTGCGCTCATCAAAGCTGACCAGCGCCGAACTTGATCGCCTGTTCGAGGCGCTCGCCGAGGCTGTGCGCGAGGCCGGCGGCTGGGACGCATCTCTCGAACATACGCAATTCTACCGCTATCGCGGCGACGGCTGGCAACTCGTCTTGCGCGAGCCGCGCTGGGCGCTGCGCCTGTGTCTGTTTCTGCGCGCATCGCTGAAAGCAGCCGATCCGCAATTCGCCACCCGCATCGCCGTGGGCATTGGCGGCGTCGATCATCTCGATGAAACCAATCTCGCCGCCTCCTCGGGCGAGGCCTTCGAACTGTCGGGTCAATTGCTGGAGGGGATGAGTTCGTCCAGGACATTGGCTGTGGCTCTCGGCTCCGGCGCGCCGACAAAGATCGCTTTGCTCACAAGCGTTTTCGTTCTTTGCGATACGATCTCGCAAAGCTGGTCGCATCTGCAAGCGGTTGTGCTGCGTTATGGCTTGAAGCCTGAAGCGCCACATCAAAGCGCGATCGCGAAGCTGCTCGAGCCACCCATTACGCAATCCGCCGTGGCGCAGAGATTGTCCGGCGGTAATTCTGAAGCACTCATCCAGGCGATCACGCACAGCGAAGCACTTCTGGCGCGTTCCGCTCCGCCTCCCAAACGGGAAACGAGATAGGGTTC
>JAUIEH010000321.1 GCA_030428405.1 Alphaproteobacteria bacterium | reverse complement strand
TGTTGCCCGCTCCGGATATGTTCGCGCGCGAGGTCGCTCGAATGGGCGTGCGCCCCAGCGATGAGATCGTGGTCTATGACCGCATCGGCCTCTTCTCCGCGCCGCGCGTCTGGTGGTCGTTCCGCGCCATGGGACATGAGCGCGTGCGCGTGCTGGACGGCGGCCTGCCGGCCTGGATCGCAGAAGACCATCCCGTCGAAGCAGGGCCTCCACCCGAACGCGCCGAAGAAAGCGCGACGAATGAGGGCGGCTTCGCAGCGCGTCCCGGCTTGATCCGAAAGCTCGATGAAGTGGCCGCCCATATTGAAGCAGGCGATGCGCAGATCGTCGACGCCCGTCCGGGACCGCGCTTTTACGGCGAGGTCGATGAACCGCGCCCTGGTCTGCGCAAGGGTCATATCCCGGGCTCGCGCAGCCTGTGCTTTCGCGACCTGTTGACCGAGGATTGGCGGATGCGTCCGCCGCGTGAGCTGCGCGCAGCCATCGACGCCGCCGGTGTTCACCTCAATCAGCCGATCGTGGCGACATGCGGCTCGGGCGTTTCTGCAGCGACGCTCGCCCTCGCTTTCGCCGTGCTCGGCAAGACCGACGTCGCAGTTTATGACGGTTCGTGGGCGGAGTGGGGACGTCCGGACGGACCGCCCGCAGCGACGGGACCCGCCGAATGAACGAAAAGCCAAGCTGGGGCGAGGAAGAAGCCAAACAGGCCGCGCTGGTCAATCCGCCGGTGGAACGCGCCTCAACGCTCCTCCTGCGCGAAGCGGCCGACTTTCGCCGCAGCGGTCGCGTCTATGGCCGCGACGGCATGGCGACGCAGGATGCGCTTGCAGCCGAAGTCGCAAAGCTGGAGGGGGCGGCCTCCAGCGTGTTGGTTCCCTCAGGGCTTGCGGCCTGCACCTTCGCCATAGCCGCCCATGTTCAATCCGGCGACCACGTCTTGGTCAGCGCCGGCGCCTATCTGCCGGTGCGCCGATTTTGTCAGCACACGCTCACGGCAATGGGCGTCGAGACGACCTTCTACGATCCGCGCCTAGGGGCCGGCATCGCTGGACTGATCCGGCCGGAAACTAAAATACTTTATACGGAACAGCCCTCCTCGCTTTCGTTCGAGTTTCAGGACCTGCCCGCCATTGTCGAGGCCGCCCGACAAGCCGGCATCCTGACTATTTGCGACCACAGCTGGGGCGGCGGTTACGCGGTCAAGCCTCTGGCGCTCGGCGTCGACATCACCGCGCTCGCGCTGACGAAATATCCCTCGGGCTGTTCGGACGTCTTTCTCGGCGCTATTTCCACAAGCGACAAAGCGCTCGGCGCCAAGACGGAGCGTTTCATTCGCTCCTTCGGCGCATCGGTGTCGCCGGATGACGCTTATCTCGTCCTGCGGGGCATGCGCTCACTGGAAACGCGCATGGCGCAGCACGAACGCACGGGTCTCGCCCTGGCGCAATGGTGTGCGGCGCAGCCCCAGATAAAGCGGGTCCTGCATCCGGGCCTGCCCGACAGCCCGGATCACGCGCTATGGGCGCGTGATTGCGGGCGCGCGTCGGGACTGTTCGCCGTCATCCTCGCGCGCAGCGACGAGCAAGCCGCTTTGCGCATGCTCGACGCGCTGAACGTCTTCGGGCTCGGCTATTCCTTCGGCGGCTTTGAAAGCCTCGCCATGTTCTCCGACCCGCAACTCGAAGCGCGCGGCGACGCCCTCCAAAATGAAGGCAGCGTCATTCGCCTCGCGGCCGGTCTGGAACCGCTCGACGCACTCATCGCAGATCTGGAACAGGCGCTCGCGCTCTATTGAGGCTTAGTCCTCGTCGTCCTCGGAGGCTTCGTCGTCCTCGTCGGTTTCATCCTCGACAGGCACGCCGAGCAAGAGGTCGTATTCATCCTGCGTCACGCCGCCATTGCGGTTGGCGTCTGCATAAGCAAACACGTCGGCCGTTTCGATCGGCGACAACGCGCCGTCATTGTCGAAATCGAGCCCGGTCAGAACGCCCTCGCCCGTCAAGGCGCGCGCGAACTCGACCGGATTGAGCGCGTCGTCATTGTTACGGTCAAACGGACCGATATCACCTGCATGAGCCGCACCGGCGCCGATCAGGACGGCTGCGCCGACGCAGGCCGCGAATGCTGTCTTGGTCATCGCAATTCTCCTCGTCCGCCCTCGCCGGGCCGCTCATATTGGACGCCAACGCGCAGTCAAGCTCAAGACTGCGCGCGAATGCGCAGCGCCGGCGTCGCAGTTCCCACCGCACACGACGCGGAATTGATCGGAACACGCGCTGATCATTTCATCCGGCGTCAGTTTTGCTCTGCATTTTCAGAGCTCTACAAAAACACCGCCCGCGAAGATCATTCGCTTTCCATCAGGCGCGCGCGCATGGGCCGCGTCAGGATCAACGCATCAGAAGGAATGGAGATGCAGCGATGAATGACTTTTTCGAGTGGTGGGCCATTCAGGACAGCCTGACCGAAGGCGATGTTCAGATGTTTGCTGCGGGCGGGTTTCTGCTCGGCCTGACGATCACCGCACTGTTCCTGGGCGGCAAACGGCGCCGGACCGAAAGCGGCGAGGTCGAGATCATCCGCAAAGGCGCGCCCGGCTGGGTTCAGTTCGCCGTCATCATCGGACTGACGCTCGCCGGCTTCGCGTTCGGCCACGCCTTCAACCCGCGCTGAGGCGGCGGCGCGCTATGAGCCAGACTTGTCGGCGGAGGTCGCCGCGCGCGAACGCATACTGGCCTCCCCGGCAGGACTCGAACCTGCAACCGTCTGATTAGAAGTCAGGTGCTCTATCCAGTTGAGCTACGGGGAGCCGGCCCGTGCTCTACCAGCGCGCTCAACCGCGCGCCAGCCGCAAAACCGCGCCGCGCCCCGCCCGCTCAATGCGTCCAGGGCTGTTTGCGGTCAAACGCGAAATTGTCGCTATAGGATTTGACCGCCCGACGGCGCTCCTTGGGCTCGATCACCTGATGGGGAATGCCGTTCTTCACGGCATAAGCGATCGCCGCCTCGCGCGTGTCGAAGCGAATTTCGACCTGATTGCGCGTGTCGTCCGAGCTCGTCCAACCCATGAGCGGGTCAATCGAGCGGTGCGCTTCTGTTTCGAACTCCAACACCCACGTTTTCGTCTTCGCCTGGCCCGACTGCATCGCCGTGCGCGTGGGACGATATATTTTGGCGTACATGCGTTCTCGCATCGCGTTTCAGGGAGCGGCGAGTCTAGCGAGCGTCGATCTGGCGGGCAATCACTGCGTGCGTCTGGCACGCGTCCTGCTCACAAGACGATATCGCTATTGTTCACGCCCAAAAGAGGGACGAGACCCATGACCGCCAGCCGTTCGCCCGACACCTCGCTTCAAGGCGGGCTCCAGCACCTCGCTTCGACCTTTGAAACGCTGAGCGCGCTCGAAAAGCGCCTTGCCGAAGTCGAATTCGATCTTACCGGCCGCAACGCCTTCAACGCGCCCGACCTGCCTGACACGGGCAAGTGGGACAAGCTCGATCTCCTGCCCCGCATGGGCGAGACCGTGCACAATCTCGCCGAGCTGACCCAGACGCTGCGCCAGCGCCTCGACCTCATCTCAAATTCGCTGCACCGCCAGCCCGCCATTCCGAACCACGTCGACGCCGTCGAAGCGTAAGTTCGCGCTGGGCGTGTAACAGCGACACCGATGAAAAAGGGCGCAGCCGCTCGCCGGCTGCGCCCTTTTTTTCGTTTCAAGACCTGAACCGGCCTATTCGGCGGCGGCGCCCTGTCCTGCGACCGCATTGACATAGGCTGTGCGCGCATCGATGTCGCGCGCGACCTGCTCGTCATTCTCGTTCAGCGCGTCAGG